>JANXDV010000042.1 GCA_025058955.1 Archaeoglobaceae archaeon
GGAAAATTGCTATTAAAATCGCTGAAGAGCTCAGCGATCTGATTGACCGCTTTAAGGTGAACTATCCACTTCTTCTCTCAGCGGGAATTAAGATCATCTCAGAACTTTCCGAAATGAAGCCAGTAATAGCGGATTTGAAGATCGCTGATGTTCCGCACATAAGCTCAAAGATTGCCGAAATTGCCTTCAGAAATGATGCAAAAGCGGTCATAGCTCATGGTTTTGTGGGTAGCGATTCTTTAAATGCTATCTTGAGTGTTGCAAAGCGTTTCAATGGAGAGCTCTATGTTGTAACCGAGTTAAGTAGTGCGGGTGGAGAGGAGTTTATGAGCAAAATCTCGCTTGAAATTGCAAAGAAGGCAAAAGAAAATGGTTGTCATGGCTTAATTGCTCCAGCGACAAGGATTGATAAATTGAAAGAGATCAGAGCAATTGCAGATCAAATGAAGATTTTATGCCCAGGCATTGGAGCGCAAGGAGGGAGCATTGAAGCTCTTAGGTATGCGGACGGAATAATAGTTGGTAGAAGCATTTATGAAGCTGAAAATCCGAGAGAGGAGGCAAAAAAGCTTAAGGAATATGTTCAGGCTTATAGCATTCGACCTTGACGGAACTCTTGTTGAATTCAACATACCATTCGAGGAAATAAGGAGGGTTTTAGGAATTAAGGGGAGGTTCATATTGGAAGAAATTCTTTCGGAGAGAGATGAGGATAAAAAGAGGGAAATGCTCAAAGTTCTTGAAGCTTACGAGCTAAGAAGTGCTGAAAATGCAAAGCTCGCTTTTTATGCTAAGGAACTACTTGAATTTCTTAAAAGAAGAGGAGTTTTTTATGGAATCTTGACGAGAAATAGTAGGAAGAGCGTTGAAGTGATCTCGAGAAAATTCAAACTCGATTTCGATTTTGTTATCACAAGAGAGGACGCGAATCCGAAACCATCTCCTGAACCTATGAAAATAGTGCTCAGGAAATTCGACGTTGAACCCTCATCCGCCCTCTTAGTTGGAGATTTTCTCTTCGATTTACTCACAGGCAAAAATGCGGGTGTTAAAACCGCTTTAATCGTGCACGAAAGGAATAAGAACATGGTCGAAAGCTTTAAAATGTATGCGGACTACATTTTTAGCTCTCTAAAGGAGCTTGCAGAATTTCTTGAGGGAGAATATGATCCCAAAAGACCATCCGAGATATGAATCTCTCATGACGAGGGAGAAGCTTGTAGAAGGCTTTAAACAAGGGATAACAGCATTGGAGGGCTTAATAGCTCATGGAAGGGGAGAGGCTTTTGACTACATTCTTGGAGAGAGAACGAGAGATTTTGCATTAAAAGCTGAAAAAACCGCAATTGCGATGCTTTTGCTTGCAAAAAATCCTGTAATAAGCGTAAATGGAAACACCGCAGTTCTCGTGCCAAAAGAAATAGGAGAACTTGCTAAGCTCGTGAATGCAAAGGTAGAGGTAAACGTTTTTCACCACAGCAAAGAGAGAGTGGAAAGGATAGCTAATTACTTAGAAAAATTTGGTGTCTCTGCTCTCCATGCTGGTGATGCGGAGCTTGAAGGCTTAAGCTCTGCAAGGAGAATAGTTGATAGAAGAGGCATTTACATCGCAGACGTCGTCTTAGTGCCATTAGAAGATGGAGACAGATGTGAGATATTGAAAAGGCATGGAAAGAAGGTTATAGCCATAGATCTAAATCCTTTGTCAAGAACTTCGAGAATGGCGGATGTTACGATTGTGGACAACATTACAAGAGCAATCCCGAGGATGATCGAATTTGCAAAGGAGCTTCGAAATTTCAGCAAGGAGGAATTGGAGAAGATCGTTAAAGACTACAACAACAAAGAGATCCTTGCTGAAGCAATCGATGGGATAATAGAATACTTAGAAAGAACAAAAAATCTATTGTAGCCTTTTTTCAACATATCTTCCTCTCTCTTCAATCTCTTTAGCTCTTTTCACAACTTCTTCCTTTCCAAATTCCAAGTAGCCTTCGATGAATGCATCTCTAAGTATTTCCCAATTTTCAAAACCCGCTTTTAAAGCTTCGAAATAAACGTGCAAATCAACCCCTTTCGCCTCAACTCTGCTGTCGATGAATGCAAGCCCAAAATCAACAAAGTATATTTTTCCCTCGCTAAGGATCATGTTCATCGGCGTTAAATCGCCATGGACTATGTTTGCTGAATGTAACTTCGCCACAAGTCTCCCGATCTCTCTGCTGATCTCTTCGCTCATGCAATCCTTGACTGGAGTTCCGTAAATTCTCTCCATGATGATCGTGTCCTCTTCAACGTCTAAAATTATAGGTGTTGGAACTCCAATGCGTCTTGCCATCGAAATTAGCTTTGCTTCAGTCTTTGTTCGCTTAATTCTCAAAACTTCGTCGATCTCCTTTAGCCTATAGCGCTTTGGCTTTCTCTTCTTCACGACCACATCTTCTATCCTTACCTCCGCCTCACCACCGAGATAGATCACAGCATTAATTGGCGAACTTGTTATATATACTTCTCGAACTCTTCACATGGAATGGTTTGTCGAGAGATACAATGGCTCAGGACTGATGATTGCGGTTAAGAAAAAGATCGCTTTTGCGGATGGAATTCAGAAAGTGGAGCTCTATGAGACTCAGAGCTTTGGAAAGATGCTTGTCATAGATGGAAAGATCCAACTTACAGAATTTGATGAGCCATTTTATCATGAGATGCTCGTCCATGTGCCGATGAATAGCTGTAAGAAAGCTAAAAAAGTTCTCGTGATCGGCGGTGGAGATGGAGGAGCGCTAAGAGAAGTTTTAAAGCACGAAGTCGAGAAAGTAACGCTTGTTGAAATAGATCGGAACGTTATAGAGCTTTGCAAGGAACATCTGAAGATAGAAAACGGAGCCTTCGAAGATCCGAGGGTTGAGATCGTGATAGAGGATGGAAGAAAATTCCTTGAAAGCTGTGAGAAATTCGATGTGATCATCGTAGATGGCACTGATCCAGTTGGAGTGAGCGATCCGCTTTTTGGAAAAGAATTTTTTGAATTGTGCAAAGATAAGTGTAGTGTTTTCTGTTCTCAATCACAGTCTCCGTTAATCCAGAAGGAATACTTCAGAAAAATGCTTTTGAACTCCTCCGTGCTTGAAAACAGGACTGTTTTTATTGCAACTATTCCGACTTATCCAATGGCTCTATGGAGCTTCATAATAGCAGGAGAGCACGATTTTAGATATGTCAGAAGAAAATTCAAGAAGATCACTGGTAAAACAAAGCATTACAATCCAGAGGTGCACTTTTCTGCGTTCATGCTTCCGGAATGGCTAAAGAAGGAGGTGGAAAATGCTAAATAAGGAAGAAAAAGCTCTGCTTGAAAATGAGGAAACAAGAGAGTGCATGAAAATAATCTTGGCATTAGCAAAGGTATTCAACGCTGAAAAGCTTGTAAAAATAACTTCTGCACATATTTCTGGAGTGAGCTACGACAACATTGGCGATGAAGGCTTGGAGTGGCTTAGATCGATCAAGGGAAAAGTTGTGGTTCCAACAACGCTGAATCCTGCGGGAATGGATCTTGAAAGATGGAATGAAATGGGAATTTCAGAGGAATTTTACAGAAAGCAGATCGAAATAATAGAGGTATTTAAAAGGCTTGGTGTGGAAATAACGCTCACATGCACTCCATACTACATTCATACGCCGAAATTTGGAGAACATTTAGCATGGGCGGAAAGTTCTGCGGTTGTTTATGCCAATTCTCTACTTGGAGCAAGAACGAACAGAGAAAGCGGAATTAGTGCTTTAGCTTCTGCAATCACTGGAAGAACACCTTACTACGGATTGCACATAAAGGAAAATAGGGCTCCAACTGTTGTTGTGAAGGCAAAGGGGGATCTGTCTGCTGTGGGGTATAAAGTGGGTTTGGAGCTCCCAAATGAGATTCCATACTTCATATTCGATAAAAAAGTTTCATTGGATGAATTAAAGCTACTATCCGCTTCTATCGCTGCGAGCGGAAATATTGCGATGTTCCACGCTGAAGAGCTCACACCAGAATGGGGGGACTTTGAAAAGCCTAAGGAAGTTGTTGAAATTGAGGGAAAAATTGAAAAAGGTTGTGAACCACAGTTGATAGCAATTGGTTGTCCTCATTGCTCAAAAGAAGAGCTTGAGGAAATATTGAGGTTGATCTCTGGGAGAAAGGTGAAGAAAGAGCTTTGGATCTTCACTTCAAGGCATGTTGCTGATGAGAGCAAAGAAGTCGTTAGCAAGCTCGAAGCTCTTGGGGCGAAAGTTTTTAAGGACACTTGCATGGTTGTCTCACCGGTTACAGAGAAATTCGAGTGTGTAATGGTAAACTCCGGGAAGGCTTTGGAGTATTTGCCAAAGAAGAGGGGAGTTGAAGTCTCTTTTGGAGATTTAAAAGCTTGCGTTGAAACCGCTGTGAGCTGATCACTCCTTCTGATAAAGCTCCTTTCTTCTTGCCTCCAAAAGCTCTTCAGGTTTTCCAATGAATTCTGAAGCAGATTGAAGCTTTATTCCAAATTGTTCAGCGTATTTGAAAAGCTCTGAAAGACTCTCTCTCCACTTGAGATCTCTGAGCAAGTGATGGTCAAGAATGACCGCTTTTGAGACCTCGATGATCTTCTTTATGTTCTCAACAGCACTCTCGAAAGAGCTTTTTGAAAATCGATAGCCAAGCATATAAGTCATTGGACCATCGATGAAAACTACTTCGGGCTTCTTTTCAAGGATAAAAGCGGTCTGATCTTCATGAATCGGTCCTTCGACGTCGGAAGAGAACAAAAAACTATTCTTCGAATCGCTAATGAAAACCTCAACTACAAATCCAAGCTTTTGATTTGTTCCATGAAAAACAGGCTTTGAAAACTCTAAAGTAGTGTTTCCAAATTCGTAAATCTTTCCATCACAAAAATCGACCTCAACTTTTACCCTCTTAAGTCTTTCAAGGAAATAGCTTGCCCTTCCAAGCTGACTCCTATTGATCTTTTCCTTTGGATGCTTCAGAAATAGCTTTTTACCATTAAAGATCTCAACCTCCTCTGGATTGTGATGATCGTAATGGTAGTGCGTGATCGCAATAACGTCGCTTCTCTCCACGAAGCTCTTGATCTCTTCCCACTTCTCATTCATCCTTTCGATCTCAATCTTGTGCGGAGGTAATCCGTATCTCGAAGGTGCTAAGCTTACGCTTGGATCGATCGTTATTGTAAGATCTTTTGTTTTTACGAAAGTGGCCATGCTTCTAACTCCCATTGAGTCAAAAGCGATCGGAGTTATTTGCATAAAATTTGAATTGCATATATTGCATATTATACTTTACCCTTTCCATTCGCTATTATGGAAAAAAAAGAGGAAAAGTTTAAAAATAATTTTTGCCTTTTTTTACGATAAAAAATTATTTAAAAGTTAGCAAACTTTAAATACTGTTAAAAAAATTGCTGTTAGGTGAGAAGATATGCTGTCGGAGTTTATCCTTACGGAAGAGCAGAAAGCCATTAAAGATGCTGCAAGAGAGTTTGCTGAGAAGGAATTTCCAAAATACGCCGAGGAATGTGACAGAGAAGAAAAATTCCCATTTGAATTATGGAAGAAAGCTGCAGAACTGGGCTTTATCGGAATGAGCATACCTGAGGAGTATGGCGGACAAGGAGCAGGGATTCTCGACTCTTGCTTAGTCGTTGAGGAGTTCTGGAGGGTCGATGGAGGCTTGGGGCAGATCTTGTCCTCTCCGTTTGGTTCGGAGCAAATTCAGATGTTTGGGACAGAAGAGCAAAAGAAGAAGTATCTGCCACCCATTGCAAAAGGAAAAGCGATTTGCTGTGCATGCTACACTGAGCCACAGGCAGGAAGCGATGTTGCTGGAATTAAGACAAGAGCGGACAAAGTGGGAAATGAATACGTGATAAATGGAACAAAGATGTTCATAACAAACGGAACAATTGCGGACTACTACGTAGTCTTAGCGAGAACGGATCCGAATCCTCCAAAGAGACACCATGGAATGAGCGTTTTCCTCGTTGAAAAAGGCACCCCTGGGCTTGAAGCAAAGAAGTTGCATAACAAGCTGGGAATTAGAGCAAGCGATACCGCTGAAGTTGTTTTCAAAAATGTTAGAGTTCCGAAGGAGAACATGATCGGACAGGAGGGACAGGGATTCTACCAAACGATGATGTTCTTCAATGTGACACGTATACCAGTTGCATTCCAAGCGGTTGGGCTTGCGCAAGGAGCATTTGACCTTGCCTTCAATTACGCAAAGAATAGAGAGCTCTTTGAGCAGAAGCTTATAGACTTCCAGATCACCCAAGACAAACTTGCAAAGATGAGAGTAATGCTTGAGGCTGCAAGGCTACTTGCATACCAAGCAGCTTACTTCCAAGACAAGATGGGGATGCCAGATCCTGGGCTGACCGCAATGGCGAAATATTACTGTGGGCATGCAGCATGTGAGATCGTGAATGAAGCTTTGCAGATCCATGGAGGTTATGGCTACATGGGCGAACAAGCAATTTCGAGAATGTATAGAGACGTTAGGATCCTTGAGATCTACGAAGGAACGAGAGAAGTCGAATTAGAGATCATCGCAAGATCTCTGTTGGGGAGAGTTCCTTCAAAGCTTAGTCAAATAAGGAAGCATCCGCTAATGTGATCTCTCTAATTTTTTTGAGGGAGGAGGGGGTAAAAATGGAAGAAGTTTACGTTGTGGATTTTTTACGATCCGCTTTTTCAAGATCTCGTCCAAGAGAGCCAGAAAAAGATGTTTTTAACAAGATAGACATGCCTGCTGTTGCTGCAATGCTCGTAAAGGAGATGGTAAATAGGACAGGTATAGATCCAAGAGAAATTGGTGATCTAATAACTGGTTGCACGATGCAGATGGGCGAAAGCTGGCTTTACGGTGGAAGAATGGTTCATATGCTCGCAGAACTACCAATAGAGGTGCCAGCTCAGGGGACTGAGAGAGTTTGCATTTCTGGAATGTCCGCAATGCATCAGTGTGCTATGGAAGTTATGCTGGGCTACAGCGACATAACGATCGCTTGTGGAATCGAGCATATGACTCATCTGCCAATGCAACCCGATCTAAATCCACACATGGGTCTTTCTCCAACCTTAATGCAGAGATCCGATCTGATCGAAAAATACGATCTGATGACTGCGGTAAGCATGGGGCTCACCGCGGAGAAGTTGTTTGAGAAGTGGAAGAACAAACTTGGATGGACAAAGAGAGATCTTGATGAGTGGGGTGTAAGAAGCCATAAGCTTGCTGCTGAAGCTCTCAAGAAGAATTATTTCCTCAGTGGAGAAGGTTATCCAACAAAGAGAAAGGGAGAAATACTACCAATTGAAGTTGAACAAGCGGATGGGAGTAAAAGGGTGATCGATGTAGATCAGTCGATAAGAGCGGATACAACTCTTGAAGCGGTTGAGAGACTTCCACCAGCTTTTAAGCCTGGAGGAGTCATTACTGCAGGCAATTCTTCCCCGCTGAATGCGGGAGCGACCGCTATAATGTTGATGAACAAGAAGAAAATGAAGGAATACGGCTTAGAGCCGATGGCAAAGATCGTCTCGATCGCTTGGGCGGGAGTGGAGCCAAGTGTAATGGGCGAGGGTCCAGTTCCTGCAACTCAAAAAGCTTTGAAATTCGCAAAATTAGATGTTAAGGATATAGACTACTGGGAGATCAACGAAGCATTCTCAGTTGTGACTTTGTTTGCGATAAAGATGTTCAATCTTGATCCCGACACAGTAAACACGAGGGGTGGAGCAATAGCAATTGGTCATCCCTTAGCTGCGAGTGGAATTAGACTTACAGGCACATTGGCAAGGATTTTAGAGATCGAAGGAGCAAAATACGGAGTTGCAACTCTCTGCGGTGGTGGCGGACAGGGAGGAACGACGATCATTGAAAATCCAAATGTCTAATTTATTTTTGTTAAAATTTTTAATAAAATTTTGATCATCTAAACTCTTGGCCAAAGACCGTAGTAAGCGTTTAGGATCATCACAAGAACGAAAGTTAAAATACCTGCAAGCATAACAGTCTTTGGACTGATCTTAACTTTCGATTTTTCCTCTTCAAAATATCTCATGATTCCAGCTGAGGACATCAGTGGTGGTGTTTTTTCTTTAGTTCGTGATACCTTTGCCATGATCTTTTTTCGACTTTAGGTATATAAAACTCTCCTTCAATTTGAGCAAAAACTTTATATAGAAATACCTATCCACCAATCTCTGTAAGGGGGTGGTTGAATGGCGGTGCTACAAGGCACACCTGTGCTTATACTTAAAGAAGGAACTCAGAGGACTGTTGGAAGAGATGCACAGAGGATGAACATAACCGCTGCAAGGATCATTGCAGAAGCGGTAAGGAGCACCCTTGGTCCAAAGGGAATGGACAAGATGCTCGTAGACAGCTTAGGAGACATAACGATAACGAATGATGGAGTAACAATTCTGAAGGAAATGGATGTTGAACATCCAGCAGCGAAGATGGTAATAGAGGTTGCTAAAACTCAGGACAATGAGGTTGGAGATGGAACAACCACTGCAGTAGTTATAGCGGGAGAATTGCTGAAGAAAGCTGAGGAATTGCTTGACCAAGAGATACATTCTGCGGTAATTTCAAATGGCTATAGACTGGCAGCTACGAAGGCACTCGAAATATTGAATGAAATTGCAATGCCAATAAGCAAAGACGACACGAAAGCGCTTAAAAAAGTTGCAAGCACTGCAATGACTGGAAAAGGTGCAGAAGTCGCTCTTGATAGACTGTCGGAAATTGCGGTTAATGCGGTGAGGATGATCGTTGAGGAGGTAAATGGAAAATACAAAGCAGATACCGAGAACATCAAGATAGAGAAGAGGCAAGGAGGAAGCGTTGAAGACACCGCTTTGATCGCGGGTATTGTTTTGGACAAAGAAGTAGTTCACCCAGGAATGCCAAAGAGTGTTAAGAATGCAAAGATCTTATTGCTCGATTCCGC
>JANXDV010000043.1 GCA_025058955.1 Archaeoglobaceae archaeon
AATGAAGGATAACTTTCTCCTCTATGGTGAGGTTCTCTAGAGAGCTAATAAACTTCGTAACCTGTTCAATATTATCAACAATTTTAGATAGAGTATCAAGTCTTATTCCAACCTCTTTCAGTATTTTAAATTCGTTTGGAGACTTTTCTAATTCATAAATTGCTCTCTCCATATTATTTTTGTTGTCAAATGCAATTTGCCAGATCTCCCAACCATTATTAACAATGAATGGTCCAACAACATAACCACCATTCCTCGTTATAATACTTCTTGCGATCGTTTCACCCATCATTAACTTCAACAAAGCCTTTCCGCTCTCTCTTGAAAGTATTTCGAGATTGTAGATATTTGGTTGATGCTCTAATTCCTCAAGAGAATTCTGCAACAATTCATTATCCTTTGCTGTCACAAATGTCCTTGCAAAGAGAGTTTTCTCAGTAAAATTCCAGAATGGTGGCTTCCGGATAAGATCATATTCCTCGCAGAGATCCCAAAGACGGGAGTGGGAAAGTATGATAAAAAAGTATTGAGAGATGAATATAGAGATGTATTTAAATAAATTTTTATAATATTATTAAAATCTTTTTGTCCTTTTATTGGATAAAGTCTTTAAGATCTTTATAGTATTGTGCTATAAGCTTGTATCCTGCTAAAAAATTCCTTAAATGCGCGGACCGGGATTTGAACCCGGGCTAACGGCTCGGAAAGCCGTTGTCCTACCACTAGACTATCCGCGCTTGAAAGTTCTAAGCCTTGGAGCTTAAATTTTTTTCGAATTGCAGTATTTCGAGAGCGAAAAATAAAAATATTCTTTTGAAAACAAAAGGTAATGAGAAGTGTCATCGGAAAGATCCATGGCTCCACATCTTCATTTGAATTCGAATTTGTGGTTACAAATTCAAAGTCTGTAAAGAGAGGAGATTACATAAAGGTTTGGAATGACAAAGACGGTTGGGTTCTTGGACAAGTTTCCGAGATCATCGCAGTTGAGAATCCGAAGTTATCGGATATTTATAAAGTGAAGGAAGTTCTAATTGCCAAAGCGAGGGTTATTGGAAAAAGAGAATTTGGGAAGCTTAAAATGCCAACAAGTCCATTTATTCCAGGGGATAACGTTTACACCGCAGAAGATAACTTGGTTGCTGAAACACTTGGTTTTGTCGAAGAGGGCGTATATATAGGACTTCTTGGAGATACCTGTGTCAAAGTGAAACTGAATCCAAACACTCTTGTTCAAAAGCATGTTTGCATACTTGCAAAAACCGGTAGTGGCAAAAGCTACACCGCTGGTGTAATAATTGAGGAGCTTCTTGAGAGAAACGTCCCTCTTTTGATCATAGATCCCCATGGGGAATACATTTCGATGAAGAAGCCGGGAAAGATCAGAAGCAACGAATTCGGTGTAGAACCAAGAGGTTATGCGGAGAAAATTGTGGTTTACGCCCCTCCAACTTCTCCATTCATCGACTCAGCGGATAAAGAATTGTCTCTTGAGGGTGTTGAGCTGACAGCGGAAGAGCTGATCGAATTGAGTGGTTTGAAAAGTCCGACCGCCCAGGCATTGCTTTATCAAGCTCTGCGAAACTTAAAAAATTACACCATTGCGGACATAATCGAGGAGGTTGAAAGCATAAGACATAGCGGGAAGTGGACTTTAATTGGAGCGCTTTCAAAGATCGAAAAATCAGGACTTTTCAAGCAAAAGCCTACGGATCTTAGAACTCTACTTGTTCGCGGAAAAGCAAGCTTAATAGATCTGCGTGGAATTGAGCCAGCTTATCAAAGCTTAATAGTCTCGAGGGTTATATCAAAGCTTTTTGAGCTTAGAAAAAGAGGAGAAGTTGAGCCTGGAATGATTGTTGTAGAAGAGGCGCATAACTTTGCCCCTGAAAGAGAAAAAACGGTTTCAAGCAATGTTTTGAGGACTGTTGCAAGCGAAGGCAGAAAGTTTGGGCTTGGATTGATGGTGATCAGCCAAAGACCTGCAAGAGTGGATAAGAATGTAATAAGCCAGTGCAACACTCAGATCATATTGCGTGTAACGAATCCAAACGATCTAAATGCGATAAAGAAGGGAATCGAAGGGATAACAGCTGAAATGGTTGAAGAGATCAAAAGACTTCCAACTGGAAGTGCTATAGTTGTGAGCCCTGAATTAGAAGTTCCAGTAGTAGTTAGAGTTAGAGTAAGGAAGAGTCAGCACAGTGAAGCGACAAGTGTTCTGGAAGAAGAAAAGGAAGCTGAAATGGTTGAAAAGACCGAGTTAGAGGAGAAGGTTGAAAAAGAGCCAGAAAAGAAGGGAATTCTTCGAAGACTTTTCAGAGGTCGCAAATCCTAATAGCTGTGCTTCCAACCTTAGCAAAGTAATCTTCAAAATTCCCTTTTTCTATTTTCTGCCTTCTAAGCCAAGAATATTCGAAATCTCCAAGGATCATGTCCGCAACATTTGCTCCGTAGGCACGATCGAATGCTATGATCGGCGTGGTGATTCGAGCGTTGATCTCTATAACGTAAGGCTGGTCTGAATAAACAAGATCGACGCCAACATAGCCTTTTAAACCTGGAACAGATTCTACCGCTTTTATTGCTTCTTCGCAAACCTCCATAGCGGTTCTCTGATCAATTCTTGCCGGAACCACCGCTCCTTTATATCTAAAGTTCTCAAGAATTTGTTCATTTACGCTTACAACCTCAATTTCATCTCTAACGATTAAACTAACACTCAAAGGTTTGCCAGAGATGAATTCCTGAGCGATGAAACCATTCTTTACATCCTCAGTAAAGCCTATGCCCTCACCACCGCATGAAACCCTCGGCTTTACAAGAAATTTTTCCTTCAACTCTTTTTTTGACGTTTTAGGCATCAAAACCTTTCCTTTTAGCTTCTTATAGAGCTTCCACTTGTCAGAAGTTATTGCAATTGCTCTGCTTGAAGAACCAAGATTTTCACAATATTTTTCCGCCTTTTTAGTTAAATTCAATAAAATAAACTCATCTTCTGGAGCTACAATTAAAAAGGAGTCGCATTTTTCCAGCCAGTTCTCAATTTCTTCTAATTTTCCAAAAGGTAGTCCAAGAAAATTGAATTCTTCTCTGACAAAAGCAAGAACTTCGCAATGCTTCTTAAAACCATGGTATAGTGTTTTGAACATCGCCAAACCTTCAACCGCTATGGAGTCCGCTACTCTTTCACCACATGTGGCAAATTCGAACAAAAAAAGTTTCATACTTCGAGGAGATCCTTTTCCTCTTCTTCCTCTTCGTTAAGAACTATGGCTATGTCCGCAGAGTTTTTCAAAGCTGTTGAAAATCCCGGCTCCGCTCCAACGATTATCGTTTCTTTTCCCATCTCCATCGCTTTCATCAAAACCGCTTTGAAATCCGCATCCCTTGTAACAAGAGCTATGACATCGATCGCTTCGTTGTAGATCAACTCCATTGCTTCAACTGCCATTCTTACGTCAACGTCCCCAGAGGTAACTACTGGCTCAAAACCCTGATTCTCTATAGCTTCAACGAGTTTGTCAGTAGCATATTGATTTATAAAAACTTTTGCGATCTTTATCTCACCATATCCGTTCAATAAATCTCTTATTTCCTTCAAATTCGTGTTAAATTCTTTTCTAAGCATGTTAGGTCCATCTACAAGGACACCAATTTTCTTTGCTGACAAAGTTTTTCTCTTTGAGAGGTATTCCCTTATCCTCTGAATTTTAGAGGTTTTCATTCTATACTCCCCAGATTTGAAAGTTTAAAAATCTTATGATGACCAATTTTAATAATAACTGGAAATGTTTCTTTCTATCTTAAAAACATTGGTTTTAAATAAATGACTAAATGGAAAAAAATTTATATACTCAATAGTATATCTAATATCTATCCGAGGTGAACGCAATGGTGGAGGAGATCTCTGAGACTGAAGAAAGAGTTGTCTCTCTACTTGCTGAAGCGGGGTTGAATAGGAATATTGCAAAAGTAGTTGTGTTTCTCTCAAAGGTTGGAGAAGCAGTTTCGAGGGATATAGAAAGAGCTGCAAATCTAAGACAGCCAGAAGTTAGCCTTGCGATGAAGGAGCTAAAGGATTGGGGATGGGTAAAGGAGAGGGAGTTGAAGAAGAAGGGAAAAGGTAGACCCTTAAAGAGCTATAAGATGACGAGAGAGCTCAAGGATATTGCTATGGATATAATCCAGAAAAAGAGGGAAGAGATAAAGAAAATAGAGAAAGATCTTGAAGAGCTTGAAAGATTTGTCTCGAGTAAATAATGTTTTTTGATACCATTTTTGGCAGAAACTTTGGTAGAGTTTATTTAAGTAAAGTAATAGTAGTTTGTCATGGCTTTCCCTACGAACCTGGCTCTGTGGTGGATAAAGGCTACGGTGAACTGGCGGAGTTTTTTTCAAAAATAGCCCCTACATTAATTTTTGATTTTTCTGGTTGTGGGAAAAGTTTTGGAATTTTTGGAATTAAAAATTGGATTGAGGATGTTAAGAGAATTGCTGAAAAATTCGAAAAAGTTTCACTAATAGGCTACAGCTTGGGAGGGCTGATCGCAATAGAAGCGGGAAAAGAGCTTAAAAACCTTGAAAAGCTCGTAGCAATTTCCACTCCTATACCAGAGATCTTTAATGAAGAGCGAATAAAGCTCATGTTCGAGAATGCGGTCAAAATAATGCGTTTAGATAGCTTTGGGAGGTTTCGAGAAGAGATGAGAATGGCTTCAGAGCTCGATCCAAAAAGAAGCATAAAGAAGATCATGGTGCCAAAATTAATAGTTCATGGCACAAAGGATGAAGTTGTCCCCTTCGAGTGTGGAGAAGAGATCTATGAGATTGCTGAAGAACCAAAAGCTTTTCTTAAGGTAATAGGAGGCAACCACTTTCTGAGAAAAGAATTGAAGGTCATGCAATTAGTCTCTGAATGGCTTGAAGGGAAAATAATAGATAAAGAGATTGAGATCAAGCTTTGATTTCTTCAAGCATTATCAAAATCTTTTCTTTTACATCTTCAATATTTTTTGAGCCGTCTACATTTAAAAGATTCCCTTTTTTCTTGTAATACTCGATCAAGGGCTCAGTATCTCTCCTGTAAACTCTAAACCTTTCTCTAACAACAGACTCTCTGTCATCGTCTCTCTGATATAGTTCGCCACCGCACTTATCACAGATCCCCTCTTTTTTTGGCGGATCATATAGCAGATGGTAGATCGCCCCACACTTTCTACAAATCCTTCTATTCACTATTCTCCTAACAACTTCCTCCTCTGGAACATTTATGTTGATCACCGCATCGATCTTCTTACCCATTTCTTTCATGATCTCGTCTAAAGCCTCCGCTTGTGCAATAGTCCTCGGAAAACCATCTAAAATGAATCCATTCTCGCAGTCTTTCTGTTTGAGTCTTTCCTTAACGATCCCAACTACGATCTCATCTGGCACCAACTTTCCCTGGCTCATGAACTCCTTAGCTATTTTACCAAGCTCAGTTCCTTTAGCAACAGCTTCTCTAAGCATGTCTCCAGTTGAGATCTGTGGTATTCCATATTTCTCCGCTATGAACTTTGCCTGTGTCCCTTTTCCTGCTCCAGGAGCTCCAAGAAGAATTAGGTTCATGAGCTTTAAATGTAAAAGCACGATTTAAAAATACTTCTTTTACTTCGTTAAAAATACTGAGATTGAAATTCTATGGAGCCACTTAATTCTAATTTTCATAGTATTGGAAATGCTCGAAAAATTTGTTCCTAAAACTAAGCAGAGAGAATTAAACAAAAATCTTTCTAATACTTCCAATTACCGTAAAATCTGGGCTCGGCCGGATTCGAACCGGCGATCTCCGCCGTGTAAGGGCGGTGTCATAACCACTAGACCACGAGCCCTATGAGTAGTTGAGGTAAGAATTTAATATTTTTCCTCTTTTAAGAGCTACCATGGTGGTTTTACAAGTTTAAATCTCTTTCCACCAAAATTGACTTCTTCAACGAGCTTCTCCCCTAAAAGTTCCTCCACTTTTTCAATTTCCTTAAGGCTGAAAACTTCAAATGCAGGAACATCTGCAAATCTGAGCTTTTCTATGATCTCTTTCGTCGTAAAGCTTCCGATCTTCTTTGCCAATTCTTCTCTCACTCTTTCAAAATTTTCTATTGCTGAAGTTAAGCCAAAATCGAATTTCAATTCGAGGATCTCACAGAGTCTACGCCAAAAATGCTCTTCTGCAACTATGCCAAGGGTTATATAACCATCTTTTGTCCTATAAATCCCATATGCGGGATTCCTTATAAGCACAGATAAAAGAGCTGAGCTGTTCAGAATTGAGGTTACATGAACAGGTAGAGAGAAGATCGAGGAACGAAGCATACTTATATCTATTCTTTTTCCAAGTCCTGTCCTCTCCCGCTCGATAAGTGCTGACAAAATTGCTATTACTGCCATAAGGGAAGCAGTTAAATCGGAAAATTGAATATTTGGGTCATAAATCTCTCCTTTTCCACAGATCTCCAATATTCCTACCAATCCAAGAACGTTAAGATCGTGTGCTGGAAATCTTGCCAATTTCGTTCTTTGCCCAAAAGCAGTAATTGAACAGTATATTATACCGGGATTTACTTTCGAAGTGCTCTCGTAATCAATTCCAAGTTTCTTAGTCACTCCAGGACGGAGTCCTTCAACGATCACATCCGCTCTCTCAACAAGCTCGAAAAACTTCTTTTTACCCTCTTCAGTCTTTAGATCTACTCTTAATATATCTTTTCCAAGATTAAAAACTGCAAAAATTTCTTCAAATGCTCTGGTAGGCTCTCCTGCAGGAGTTTCGATCTTTATAACTTTAGCACCAAGAGAAGCGAGGATCCTTGCGCAAAATGGCGCGGGATAGTAGGATGCAACTTCTAATACTGTTATATCAAGCATGAATTCACTACGCTGAAGGATTATATAAATTCCCCCTTTAATGAGTTCCACTGTGCGGACAGAAAGTCTTATTAACTGGACATAATGGCGGTATTGATGTCTACAACAGAATTCCTGAAGAATAAAATAGATAAATTTGGAGATAAGGGTGCCAAACTTTTGCAAAAGTTGGCTTTATTTGGCTCCCTTAGAATGGAAAAGTCTACTTTGTCTTGTATTTGGTTTTTTAAGAGGGTGAGGATTTATGAAAGCGGTTGTGTTGATGGGTTCAAAAGCTGATTTGGATTATGCAAAGGAAATAGCGGGAAAACTAAAGCAATTCGGAGTGGAAAGTGTTTTGAGAGTTGCTTCAGCGCATAAGACTCCAGAACACGTTTTGGAGATCATGAAAAAATACGAAAAAGAGGATGTGGTATTTGTAACAATTGCGGGAAGAAGCAATGCTTTGAGCGGTTTTGTTGATGCGAATACTACGAAGCCAGTAATAGCATCTCCTCCTTATAGCGATAAGTTCGCTGGAGCGGACATATTTTCGAGCATAAGAATGCCTTCTGGAGTTGCTCCAATGCTCGTGCTCGAAGCTGAGAATACCGCTTTAGCGGTTGCAAAGATCTTTGCGATGAAGAACGAAAATGTTAGAAAGGCTGTTGAAGAGTATCAGAGGAAGAAGAAAGAGGAGATCATAAAAGCTGATAAAGAGGTGGGTTATGGGTAGCGTTAAGGATATAATAGTCCTCAAAAGTCCAAATGGAGGAATGGGTGAAGGAATTTTTGAATTTTCAGATAGATATTCAGTATTTGACTATGGAGAAATGCCAGACAAGATAAGCGGAAAAGGCATGTCTCTTTGCCTGATCTCAGCGTATTTCTTTGAGAAACTTGAAAAAATTGGAATAAAGACCCATTACCTTGGTTTGGTTCAAGAAAATAGAGTTAGAAGTTTTGATGAAATAGATTCGCCGACGAACAAAATGAAGGTTAAACTCGTAAGAGTTTTGAGACCAAATGGAAGAGACTACTCAATTTTCAGCAAAGAGAGAGTAAATTTCCTGATTCCACTTGAAATAATTTACAGAAACAAGATTCCAGAAGGCTCATCTCTGCTAAGGAGAATTGCGAGCGGGGAAGTTAAGCCAGAAGACTTTGGTTTGAAAGAAGTGAAGCCGAACATGAAGCTTGAAAAGCCAATAGTAGACTTCAGCACAAAGCTTGAAGATGTTGACAGATATCTTAGCTATGGGGAAGCAAAAAGGATCGCTGGACTAAGTGATGATGAATTTGAGAGAGTAAAAGAAATCGTCCTTAAAGTTGATGATCTGATAACTAAGGAAGTCTCAAAAGCTGGTTTGGAAAATGAGGATGGAAAAATAGAGCTTGCTTTTGATGAAAAAAGAAATTTCATGGTAATAGATGCTGTTGGAACTCCAGATGAGTGTAGATTTAACTACAAGGGTTTCGAAGTTAGTAAAGAGATCCTCAGAAACTACTACAGAAAGACTGAGTGGTATGAGAAAATAAAGAGCCACAAAGGGAAAGAGAATTGGCGTGAAATCGTTGGAGTTCCACCAAAGCTTACTCAAGAGGTGAAGAAGGTGACTTCAGAACTTTATATGGCTCTATGCAATGAAATAACTCGCAAAAAGTTTTTTGATGTTCCAAAACTCGATTCCGTTGTTAAGGAATTGAAGGAACTTCTATGAAAGCTGGATTAGCTTTAGAAGATGGAACTTACGTTGAAGGCAAAGCATTTGGAGCGGAAAAGCTTGGGGTAGGAGAAATAGTTTTCTGCACATCGATGACTGGCTACGTTGAAGCCTTGACGGATCCGAGCTATAAAGGGCAAATTCTGATGATGACATATCCACTGGTCGGCAACTATGGAGTTTGCAGAGAAGATTTTGAAAGCGATGGGGTAAAAGTAGAGGGCTTTGTTGTGCGAGAGCTTTGCAAAAAGCCAAGCAATTGGAGAAGTGAAATGAGCGTTGATGAGCTGTTAAAGCAGTTTGACGTTGTTGGCATTGAAGGTGTT
>JANXDV010000044.1 GCA_025058955.1 Archaeoglobaceae archaeon
TTTCTTTGCCATTTCTTTCTTAATCCTCAATGCATCTTCAAGATTTTTTGCTTTATTAGCAATTTCAAAGGCTATTTCTCTAATGCTCTCCGCTTCCATCTCCTTTAACAGATTTGGGAAATGTTTATAAATTTATTCTACTACGCTTTAAGCCGGGGTTGCAGAGAGGAACTGCGCCGGCCTTGAGAGCCGGTGCCTTTACGGGCGCGTGGGTTCAAATCCCACCCCCGGCGTTAGTTCTCCTTTTAGAAGTAGATCTTTTCTCATAAAAAACAAAGCCGAGAAATGGCTTTTGCTTCGTAAGTGTTGCGCTAAGTTAATCGCTTTGTGACAATAAATTTATAAATTTTATTTTAAACGAATCTTATGGAAAAGATCGTGATCGAGAACCTCACAGTTAGCTATGGAAAGTTCATTGCTGTTAAAAATTTGAATATGAAAGTCAAATCTGGAGAGATCCTTGGACTTCTTGGTCCAAATGGATCAGGAAAGACTACTACGATCAAAGCAATTCTCGGATTTGTCCCTTATGTTGGAAAGGTTTTAGTAAATGCTGAAAAAATAGGCTGGATGCCTCAAAATGCTCCATTATATCTTAATCTGACTGTAGAGGAAAATCTAAGGTTCTTTGCTGAAGCTTATGGTGTTAAAAACATTGAGGAGAAGATAGAAGATCTTTTAAAGCTAATAGAGCTTCAAAAATTTCGCGATAGGCTTGTAAGAAACCTTAGCGGTGGGATGAAGCAACGTTGTGCCTTTGCGTGTGCTATGGTGCATGAACCAGACTTGTTGATCCTTGACGAACCTACCGCTGGCGTAGATCCGAAGCTTCGAAAGTCGTTCTGGGAATACTTCGAATCGCTGAACAGGGAAGGAAAGACGATCTTGGTAACGACACACTATATGGATGAAGCAGAGAAGTGTCAAAGAATTGTTTTAATGCGAGATGGAGAAATTCTCGCAGAAGGAAGTCCAGATGAGATTAAAAAGATAGCATTGAGAGGAGAAATTGTCAAATTGAAAATAGATCATGCGGAGTATGCACTTAAAAGACTCAGAGAAATGGCTTGGAATGTGAGTATTGAAGGTGATGAGCTGTTGATCCTTGTGGACGATGCAAGGATAAGAATTCCAGAGATAATAAGGTTGCTAAATGATTTCAAGGTTTTGAAGATTGAAGTTGTGAAGGAGTCTCTTGAAAATGCATTCCTAAAGCTTATAGGTGGTTGAATGGCAATTAAAACTGTTTTGGTAAAGGAGCTGAAGATCTTGGTAAGAGATAGAAGACTTTTTGCGATCATAATCTTCCAACCAATACTGTTAACTCTTGTTTTCGGCTACGCATTTTCTGGTGAGATCAAGAACGTTCGCATCGCTGTTGTCGATGACTCAAATAGTGAGATCTCAAATGCTCTTATTTCCGCTTTAAACTACGGAGAAAGCTTCGACATCGAACACTTCTTAGCAACAAAGAGTGAAGGTTTGGAGTTGATTAAGAGAGGCTACGTTGATGCAATGCTCGTGATACCCAAAAGCTTTGAAGGCGATCTTGCAAAAGGAAGAGCAAAAATTGAGGTTTATACCGACGAATCTAAGTCAAGTGTTTCAGTAGCGGTGATAAACGAAATAAGAACTATTGCACATAGCTTTTCTACAAAAAACTTTGGCGGTATTGAGGTTGAACAAAACTTCGTTTTTTCAACTAAAACGAGGTTGATCGACTTTGTTGCTCCCGCACTAATCGGTGTCGTCACTCTTATGATTGGACTTATACTATCTGCGAGTTCTTTAGCAAGAGAAAAGGAAGAACAGACTCTTGAATTGTCATTAAAGGCTTTAAAAAGCAGAGATATCGTCTTAGGAAAATTCTTTGCGATCACAGCGATCGTAACCTTCGACACCTTAATTGTGATGTTCCTCACGCATACGCTCTTCGGCATAGAAATTCGCGGATCTGTATTGTTGTTGGTGATGGCTCAGTTTCTTTTCTTAGCGGGCTCCATAGGGATTGGACTTACGATCTCCGCATTTTCAGCAACACAACTTCAGGGCATCCAAGGGGCAATGCTTGTAGGGCTGATTAGCATATTTCTCTCGGGCTTTTTCTATCCTCTTGAAAGTATGCCTGAAGGGGCGAGAATTGTAGCATTTTTCATTCCACTGACTTATGCAAATACCGCTTTTAGGGAGATCATGATCAAGGGTAGTGGGATCGAGATCGTTTATCCGCAACTCGGAGTTCTCACACTTTACACAATCCTTAGCTTATTGATCTCTACTAAAGTCCTTAGAAAGGTTGTTGGAGGTGGGATTAGATGAAGTATTGGTTTCTGCTCTTCATCTTTTTGATCCAGATCGCCACCGCTCAACCCCAGCTCGATGCATTTCCAGTCACAGCTTATCTAACCGCGGGAAAAGTGAATGAGCTGAAAATTACACTTGTTAACCTTGCAAAACCAGAAAAAATCGAATTTGGCTCTTTTGAGAAGGAATTATATTATAACGCCTCACTTAATGCATACAATTTCGAAATCGGGCTTGAAAGTGATTTTGCAGAAGTAAAAACTGGAAAAATCTTAATTCCATTGTTACCTCAAGGAAAAAGCGTTGAGTTAAGCTTTCTTGTTTCAGTTCCACAGAATATTAGTGGAAAGGTCACTTTCAGGCTTTACGTTAACTATGAGAAACTTTATGAAATTAAAAACGAGAGTGGAAGCTACAGCTATGAGTATCAGAGTGAATTCGAGGTTTTTGATTTCCAGATAGATGTTGTCGAGTCTATAAAACCAGAATTCAGGGTTTTCTCTTCAACTTCAAAGCTTTATGAGGGAGAAATAACGAGGATCTCACTTACAATTATTAACTCTGGCTTAGGAGAGGCGAGAGACGTTGAGATCAAACTTTTAGGACTCGAAAGAGTGAGTCCTGAAGTGGTCTATTTGCCTTTGATGAGACCTTTTAACAGTTCTACGCTCACTTTTGAAGTCGTTCCAAAAAATGAGCGCTTTATTCTTGCTTTGAACTACCTATACTATGATGATGGCTGGAAAAGAGGCTATGAGGAGATCGAGATCTCAATGAAAATTGAGACGCTGAGCAAAGGTTTAGAGGTTGCTTTAAATAAGTCAAAATTTGATAGAAAGGAAAAAGGGGTTCTCGAAATAGTTGTCATGAACAATCACGTTTATCCGATCTCTTCGCTAAGATTGAAGCTTGAAGAAATTAATGGCTTAGAATTCGAAGCTAAGGAGTTTTTATTGGGTTATTTGAGTTCTGGAGAGGTTAGAAAAATTGCAGTGAAATATAAAGTTGATGATAACGCTAACTTTGGAATTAAAGAGCTCTTCGTCACTGCGAAGTATAGGTTAATAACCTCTGAATTCTTTGAAAGATTGGAAAATAAGGTTCTGCTATTGACGATCGAAGCCAATCCATTCTTTGAAGTAAAGCAAAAGGCTCTTCTCTACCATGGCGAAAACATTCTGAGCCTTGAAGTATTAAACAGCGGTGGAAACGCAAAAAATGTCCATTTCAAGCTAAATCCAAGCCCAGGAATAAGATTAAAGATACCTGAAGCATTTGTAGATAAACTGGCAAGCGAGGAAGTTACAAAGTTATACTTCAGAGTTGATATAGATGAAGACGTGATTTCGAACACCGATTATAGAGTTGAGATCAGCTACAAAGCTGAAAACTTTGATGGAGAGGAAGTTTCCGGTAGTTTCTATGCCTATGTTAGAGTCCTTGAAAAGAGTTGGGTTGAGAAATATCTTCCGTATCTAATCTTTCTTCTAATCTTTGCTCTGATCGTCGCTGTTAGAATAAAGAGAATGCGAGATTAAAATGGGGCCGCCGAGATTTGAACTCGGGTCACCGGCACCCCAAGCCGAGAGGATCTACCAGGCTACCCCACGGCCCCTTGCAGAAAAGGTAATGAGAAGGTTTTAAAGACTTTACCCTAAACACCAAAATTACTTGATCACTGCTTGACTTATTTTACTTTGCCAAAGAACTTGTTATTCCTGATCTTCTCGCCCAACTTCTCAGTAACCATTAAAAACGCTGGAACAACTGTTAGTGCACTTAGTAGACTGAAAGAAATTGCGGTCAAAGCTAAGAAACCAAAATCTCTCATAATTGGAAAACTTGAGAACATCATGGAGCCAAAACCGCCGATCATGGCTAATGCTGAAGTCGTAGTAGCTTTTCCTGTTCTCTCTATAGCTTTCCTTAGAGCTTCAACTGGAGAGCTTCTTTCTCTTTCTTCCAAATATCTCTCTGTGACCATGATCGAAAAGTCTATACCCAATCCAAGCACAATTGAGTTCAAAGCTATTGAGAGCATCGTCTGCTTCACTCCAAATATAAACATCACAACATTCATCACAGCAATTACGACGCTTATAGAAATTAAGGGAACAACCGCTTTCCTAACGGATCTGTAGATCCCTATAAGCAAGATCAGAATCGCCCCATAAGCCACGAGAGTCATAATTGTTTGGCTTTCAACCATGATCGAGCCTATTTCAGTGTATATAACCGCCTGCCCTGTTACAAAGCGTTCCCCTTCCCAATCAAGAAAATCCAAACTTTTTACTATGGATTCCTCCGTGCTCTTGAACTCTTCAAAGCCATCTGCTGAAGAGTAGAGATGAATAGCTATTGTGCTTCCAGAGATGAACCTGTTTAGTAAGCTCTCAGGAATCTTATCGAGACTTCCGTAGGCGTCAAGCAAGGTTCCTGCGGACTGATAGGAGTATATAAATTCCTCATTATTCATTATATATCTTGCCAACTCATCCGCTTTCTTAATACTATCTGCATCAACTCCATCGGTTGCTAAAACAACTACGTAAGTAGTTTGCCCCCCCACAAGCTCTTCAAGCTCGTTAAATTTTTGAATTGCTGGCAGATCTTGGGGGATGTATTTGTTGTAATTCGTCTCGAGCTCGATCATTGGAGAAACGTAGAAGCCGAAAATGCAAACGATTGTTGCAAAAATTAGAATTCCGTAAGGTCTCTTTGCGGTTAAATTTGAAATAAAAGATAACCCTAATTCGAGTTTTCCACTTCTTTCTTCTTTGACCTCAATTCTTTCAGCTTTTTGTCTATTTTCGAGGATCTTTAAAATAGCGGGGAGAAAAGTTATGCTCAAAATGTATGCAATGATCAAACCAAGAGAAGCGATTATACCAAACCATGCCATTGCAGGAACGCCTGGAGAGAGCATTGAGAGGAAACCAACAACAGTTGTAAGTAAAGCCAAAATGACCGCTCTTCCAGTTCTTTCAATCGAGAGCCTCAATGCAGTATCAACTCCATGCCTTCTGATCTCTTCCTCAAAACGATTTTGAATTTGCACCGCATACTCTATTGATAAACCTATTAACATTGGCAAAGCACCATTTGTGTGCTCTGAAAGAGGAATTCCAAGACGAGGCATGAGTCCATAGATCATGAGAACCGCGGAAACGGAGATCAGCAGTGGAATAAAGGCATGCGATCTCTTTCTTACAACTCCGCTAAAAGCCATGAAAAGGAGTAAAATCATTAAGCAGATCGAAGCCATCATCGTCATTCCAAGGCTTTTAAGGATCTCGTTCTTGATCTGGTATCCGAGCACGGGTGTGCCAGTTATTTCGATCTCGTAACCAGTAGGGATCTCTAACTGCATCATGCTTCTTTCGATATTCTTTGCAACCTCTTCCTGCTTTTCTATATCCATTGGAGAAATTTGAACCATTATTAGTGCCAGAGTCGGCTTTGGAACCAAATTTGATATGTAATTCTCGGTTATGGATCTAAGTAAAGCTTCGTCAGTAGGAATTGCTCCCAGAAAATCCCTTAGAATTGATGCTGGTGAAGTGACAGTTTCTAAGCCATCGATTTTTTTTAATTCCTCTTCGATCTTCAGCATTAGCTGAAAAGTTTCGTAGTTGATCACTTCTTCTCCTTTTATGAGAATGAAAATGGCACCAGTCGCTCTAACGAAATTTTTCTCGTAAAGCCTGTATTGCTGATAAACCTTGTTGTCCTTGCTGAAGAAGGACTCAGTGCCAGAAGTCATTTCAACGTTCATCGCAGAAATTAGTGAGAATATGATGACGATTCCTGTTATAATGAATATGATTCCAGGTTTCTCTAAAATAATATTTAGAATTTTCATCTTCTCTTTCTAAGGTAGTAAACCACTCCTGCGAGCAAGAGAACTAAAACGATTAGATAGACCGTGTAGTTGGCTGTGGGTGGCTCAACCTCAATAATTGCCTTTGAAGGTTTGCTTATCACCCATTCTCCGTTCTCTGCCCTATACTTAACTTCCAAATTTAGAGCATATAACTTTGGAGTTGCATCACGGTCTACGGAGAGCTTGAACTTTGCTTTAGCAATTTCTCCAGGATTTAGATCACCGATAAAAGCTGTATCGTCGGTAGAGGAGAAAGGTGAGACGATGATGAGTCTTGCGGTTGCATCTCTAACGACAGCATTTCCATTATTTCTTATAGCAAACGTGACGATCGCTTCTTCTCCTGCCCTTATTTTTGCTTTTTCAAGCACAAAAAATTCTATCTCTGGCTTCACTTCGATACCAATTTTTATAGCATCGCTCTCAACGTATTCATTACCCGCTCTAAACTTTACATATAGCTCTGCAGGATATTTCGTCGCTTCAGCTTCACTCGAAGCTTTAAGCTTAAAAATAGCAGAGAACTCATCTCCACTTTTAATATCTCCAAGATAACATTCACTGCTTAGTGCAGATAAAGGAGAGCTGACAACGATCCTTGCGGAAGCATCACTCAGATCGATGTTGGATTTCATTTTCAGGATCACTTCTCCTTTCGAATTAACAAAAATTCTGCTATCTATTTCGATTACACTTACTTCGGGTTTTGAAATGACTTCAATTCCAAAAGAGACTGGATCACTTTCTTTCAAATTTCCATATTCATCCAAGTAAACGAGTTTTAATTTAACAGGATACACTCCTCCAGCGGGAACATCCATGGTAACATAAAAGCTTGCCTTCGCGATTTCTCCAGGCTTTAGATCGCCGATAAAGTAGCTTGATTGAGAAGAGGTAGCTGAAGTGGTGGAGCCAATGGAGGGAGTGGAGATAACAAATGGAAGCATAGAAGTGGGAATAGATGAAATCGCTTGTGTTGTTGCTTGTTGTAACTTTGGAAGTTCAATGGTAGCATAAGCATTCTTCGCGGTTTTCTTTCCAACGTTCTTTATGCTCACTTCAACATTGCCCTTACCATCTACTATCAACTTCTCAGTCTTTATCTCTTTTACCTCAAGCAAAACGTCCTTCTCTTCAATGTGAAGTTTTATTGGAATCTCTTTTATTTTTGTAGTATACTCAAGCTCATATTCTTTCAGAAAGATGTCATATCTGTATTCTGTTGTGTTTTGTAATGTGAAGTTGAACAGATCTGCGGTTGAGTTTATGATCGTAGTCATCCTTCTCACGGGGATTAGATTTGGATCGTAAGGCTGAAGAGTCTTGAGCTTGTCGATCACTTCGTATTTAGCTTTAAATTTCAATTCAGTCTCATTTTCACCAAAAACTTCGATGAAGAATTGCAATGAAACACTTTGCATTGCTGGAAGTGCGGGAAGTGTGATTTTTCCAGTCTTAACTTTAATGGCATCATTGCTTTCAAGCTCTAACTCGACGTTATAGGCTGTAAAAAGCATTTCTTCTCGTGAGTTGAAAAACATTGCCTCCTGAATAAAATCGTATCGAATTTTTTCACGAACCGCAGGATTATAGATCGTGATTAAGAGGATTTTTTCACCTTTACCAAGATAATTGGAATTTATTGGACTTGTGATCCCCTTTTGAATGTCTATATAGCTTACGCTCACAACTTCAATGCTTGGCTCTCTTTCGTAGCTCAAAGCTGGAACTGGAATTAGCACTGCAATAAATATGAAGATTGCTACAACTTCTGCTCTCATCCTTTCACCTGTCGTAGTTTTCAGAACGAAAGTAATTTAAGCTTTGCTATTTAGCCCAAGTTGATGAGCATAGTTGAAGTGTTGAAATCCTTTGGACTGAGCGATTACGAAGCGAGAGCTTTGGCTACCTTACTTTCAAAAGGAGCTCTTAATGCAAGAGAGATTTCTGAGCTAAGCGGAATTCCAAGGACTTCTGTTTATGATGTTATGAATAACTTAAAGACGAAGGGCTTAGTTGAAGAGTTTGGAAAGCCTATTAAATTCAAGGCTCTGAGCAAGGATGAGCTCATATCGAACTTCACAAGAAAAACTGCAGAAAACCTCGAATTACTCAGAGAGGAGCTTTCGAAGTTGAAAACAGAGGAAGTTGAAATTGTTAAGCTTTATCGAGGAAAATCTGTGCTTGAAAAGCTTGAAGAATTGGTTAGCTCTTCAAAGAAAGAAATAGTGGCTCTCGTTTCTTTTATAAAACCAGAAATAAAAGATATTCTGGCTAAGGCTAATTGCAAGCTCATAATAATTTCCGAGAACCCAGAAGAATTAAAGGGTGAAACTTATAAACTTGAGTATAAGGGTGAAAAATTTGCTAAAGACGTTTCCCATGGATTGTTTGTCTTCGATAACTCGAAATTCTTTGCAATCTTCTTAAATGACGTCTCCATTGGAGTGGTTGGTGAAAGCGAGAGCCTTGTTCAATTCACCAAGCTTATGATTGAAACCTTGCTCAGAGAGTTGAGAGAGAAAACTACCCAATCTTCCTGATCTTTGCAATAAAGAAGCCAGCTGATCTATGCTTGTGCGGATAAAGCCTTTTTGCTTTACTTAGATCTTTCTTTGT
>JANXDV010000045.1 GCA_025058955.1 Archaeoglobaceae archaeon
TGGACTCCAAGCGTTTTACTTCAACCAAATGGAAACTGGAACACTTCTTCCGCAACACCTGCAGGGATTAGCTTCCAATACGACCAAGTGCCAATAATCTGGGCTAATGCGACGTTTAAGCTGATCAAAAGCACAAGCGAAGGATGGTTTGCGAACAGCGCAACTCTTAACGACTTCAACGCAACCTACGGAAGTAACTTCATAGTGGTCGAGAAGATCTACATCATTGGCACTTACTTGGTTAAGGTAACGAAGCATGTGCTCTACAATTCAACCGCTTCATCTGGAACCACCAACGTCTTCGACATATACTTAGTTGTCGAGAACATAGGTGGCAACTATTCACCTTACGTCTACGTCTACGATCTGATCCCGAGCAACTTTGCTGAACACAACTGGGATGCTCAATGGAACGACATATGGAGCACAAACTATGTTAACAAATCTTCAATGCTTGCAGGAAATGGAAGTCAAACATTTACTCCACTATTCCTTGGTACATACCACAAGGGCCACTACTGGAGACTGATGCCAATAGCTTCGAATGCGGATGGAGATGGGAGCTACGAGGACTGGAATGAGATTGAAGCTAACGAGACAGTCGTAATATTCTACCAGCTCGCTGGCACTGGAGACTTCAAGGTGCTCGATGCTTTCATCGTGGGCATAGATCCAATGTTCTCGCTGAACGAGCAAACATCGCCAAAGATCACACTTGTGAGCGGTGCAAAGGCAACGAGCTATGAAACAACGCTTGCGGTGATCGCTTTTGCCAGTTTCGGAATTCTCGCCTTCGTTGGAAGAAGAAACGGACAAAAGTAGTTTAATTTTTAGTTTTTCATCTTTTTAAATTTTTTCAACTCTCTCGATCAATTTTTCAAACTCTTCCGCAAGTCTTTGCTTCTTGTATCCATGGTCTATGAAGTCCCATGGAAGCTCTTTTTCAATCTCAATAGCCTCGAGAAATCTGGTATATTTTCGGAAGTTTTCTCCTTCAAGCAGTCCAGAGACACTTTCATCTCCCCTTGCGAGAATTGCCTGAAGAATGAACTCCTTCAAATCTGGTTTTGAGAACTCTATTCCAAACTTTACACATTCCCTCTCAAGGATCTCGATCTTCATCCTCAATTTCTCTAAACCTCCTTCACCGCCAAATGAGAGCCATTGAAGAGGTGTATGAGGCTTGGGAACGAGTGGATTAACGGAGATCTCAATTCTTGGAATAAAATTTTTCATCTCCTTAGCCTGATAAACGATCTTCAACACATCTTCAAAGCTCTCTCCTGGCAATCCGATCATGTAGTAAAGCTTGAGCTTCTCGAATTTATCAGAACAGATCTCAACCACATTTCTAAGTTCTTCAGGGCTGATATCTTTCCTAAGGAATTCTGAAAGCTCTTGGGAAGCAGTTTCAGGAGCGAGTGTGAGCGTTTTAACATTTGCCATTTTAAGAAGCTCCAAAGTCTCTTCGTCTAAGTTATCCGCTCTTAGGGAGCTTGGAGAGACTTCAAAGCCTTTTTCAACGAATAGTTGGAGGATCTCTTTGAAACTTGGATGATCCGTTGGCGAGGGAGCAATTAAAGCTACTTTTTTTACTTCCTCTGGAAATGGTAGATCCTCAATCTTTCTCCACCTTGGTGGAGCATAGATCTGTCGCACAAGGCAGAAACTGCACTTTCTAACACAACCTCTCCCAATTTCAACAAGAAAACATCTCCCATATGCTCCTTCTCCTATGATCTCTTTCTCTAAATGTTTTCCGAGCCTTGAGTAAACTCTTTTGACTTTTTCCTCTTTTCCTGTGTAAAATCCTTCAATTCCAGAAAGCTCTTCAGGACTTCTAACGTAAAAGATCTCTTCAAGTCTTCCCTCCACTTCTCCGATGAAGAAAGCATCGAAAAATCCCAGCAAAGGTTTCGGATTCTCCATAACGCATGGACCTCCTGCGATCTTTAAACCTCTGAAACCGCTCTTCTTCAGAATTTCAATTGCTTTGAAGTAGTCCATTTCATACTGCAAGCTGAAAAGAGCAACATCGAATTCTGAAAGCGGTGTTCCAGATTCTAAGCTTCGAAGTCCATTGAAAACGTCAGAATAGAAACGCTCACAGATCGCAAAATCGTTCAGTTCCGCATAGATCCTTTGCAACCCTACATTTGCAATTCCACCTACATAGCGATTTGGATAAACAAGCGCAACCTTCTTAACACCTTTTCGAAACCTTCGCTGGAAAGGGTTGAATTCCATCCCTTCTAAATTCCGAGCAAAAAATTTTAAGTTTTCTCGCGTTTCTATTTTCATGAACATAATTGAAGTTGCTGAAAACCTCTATCTCGTAGATCTACCGCAAAGCGTTGAAGGTTTCAGGAAATTTATAAGCAGTTGGATAGTTAAAGATGGCTCAAAAGCGTTACTTGTTGATATAGGTCCAAAATCGACGATCCCAAAGCTGATCGAGGCGTTGAATTATCTTGGAGTAAAGAATGTCGAATTCATCCTTCTCACTCACATTCATCTCGATCACTCAGGCGGAATTGCAGAGCTCTTGAAGAAGTTTCCCGAGGCAAAAGTTGTTGCCCACAGAAGTGCGAGAAAGCATCTAATAGATCCAGAAAAGCTATGGAAAGCTTCGATTGAGGCAATTGGAGAACTTGCAGAAGTTTACGGTAAACCCGAAGGAATTAAGGAGACGAATTTGTATTCTGGAAAAATAGAGTTTGCAGGAAAGGAGATCGAAGTCATTGAAACTCCAGGACATGCGTCGCATCATCAGAGCTATCTTTTTGGCGATTTTCTCTTCATCGGCGAATGTGCGGGAGTGCATATACCTCTGAAGAACGACTACTATCTTCGCCCTGCAACTCCGCCTAAGTTTTACTATGAGCCCGCAATGGATACGCTTGAAAAGATCTTAAAACTTGGAAGCAAACGTGTTTGTTTTGCGCATTTCGGCTTCAAAAGGGACAGTGTCGAAATAGTCGAAAGAGCAATGAAACAGCTAAAACTTTGGGTTTCTACAGTTTACGACATAGCCTGCAAGAGAGACGTTAGAGATGAGAAAGAGCTTATAAGAATTGCGAAAGAGGAACTACTTGAGAAGGACATAAAGTTCTCAAATTACAAACTTCTTGACGAAGATCTGAAAAAAAGGGAAGACTTCTTCATAGCAAATTCTTTGAAGGGAATCCAAGAGTTCGTTTACGAAACTTACTGTCTCTGAGGTGCTCAGTTGGAGGCAAAGGATTGGGCAAGAATACTGGTTGAGATCAGAAAAAATCTGCTAAGGATCTCGATCATAGTGATCCTCGCAACCCTCATTTCTTTCCCATTTACACCAAAGATCATTCAATTCTTACTCGAGGAGTTCTATCCAGAGCAAGAGCTCACGATTGAGGAGATCGGGAGGATCTCAGAGGAGCTAAGTAAAACCTTAGAGGTTTTAAGAAATAATACAGAAAACAAAAGTGCAGTCTTAGAAGAGCTGAAGAGAATTTCAAGACTGATCTCACCCTATGGTGGTCCTATTGTGCTCACACCGCTCGAAGCTCTGGTTTTGAGTCTCAAGATCTCGATCGCAATTGGTATAGCTTCTTCAATCCCCTACGTTCTGATTTTAGCAAGCAAAGCACTGAAATCGAGGGGGTTGCTTAGGACAAAAGCTTTTCACTATGCAATATCCAGTTTTCTCTTTTTCCTCTTAGGAACAATTTACGGATTTTACATTGTGAAGTTCATAATTCATTTTCTTCATGGAATAACGAAGGAGCAAGGCGTGATTCCACTATACAATTTGGCAGAATTTGTGAACTTTGTTCTATTCATGATCGTCTTATTCGGCTTCTTCTTTCAAATTCCTGTAGTAATGGTATTTCTTGTGAGAAACCACATTCTAAAATATGAAACCCTGAAATATTATCGCAGACACTGCTATCTCCTCTTCTTCATTCTCTCAGCCATAGCAACACCTACAGTGGACATATTCACTCAGACGATGCTCGCTTTACCAATGATCTTCCTTTTTGAGTTCGGGCTTTTGTTTTCAAAAGTAATTTCTAAAACGGGTTGATCTTCAATGGAAAAGTTCTGGTCTTTTCATAACTCAAACAGCTTCAATATCTTTACCAAAAGTTTATTACTCACTCGGAGCTCAAGTCCTCGTATGTTCGATCTGCATACCCACTCGATCTTCAGCGATGGGGAACTTGTTCCAAGTGAGATTGCGAGGAGACTTTCCGCGGTTGGAAACGAAGGTTTTGCGATCACGGATCATGCAGACTTCTCAAACATCTCCTTTGTCCTCTCAAACCTTTTAAAACTGAGGGAGATCGAATTCGAGATCGAATTTCTCGTTGGTGTTGAGATCACGCACGTTCCACCAAGACTTATCGGGAAAGCGGTAGAACTTGCATGGAAGGAGGGGGCGGAGATAGTTATTGTGCATGGCGAAACGATCTCGGAGCCAGTTGCAGAAGGAACAAATTCGAATGCTTTAGATGAGGAAATAAACATCCTCGCTCATCCTGGACTGATCAGCGAAAAAGATGCGGAGAAAGCAAAAGAAAATGGAATCTTTTTAGAGATCTCTGCAAGAAGAGGACATTGTTTTGCTAATGGGCATGTTGCAAGGATTGCAGAGAAAATTTCATGCGAGCTCGTGATCAACACCGACATGCATACTCCGGCGGACATAATAAATTCGGAAACCGCAAGAAAAATTCTATTGGGAGCGGGGATAAAGAGTGCGGATAAGGTTTTGGAAAATAATGAGAGATTATTCAGGAAACTTAGGAACAGGTAGCCTTTTTTCGAGCATTTCTGAAGTCATTATGCTAACGATCTTTTCAAGTTTCTCCCTTTCCCCACATTTTGGAAATTGCTTTAGAGCACTTAGGCTTTTATTTGCAAATATGGATATAAGCTCTAAAACCTTTTCAATACCCCTCTTTTCCCCAAATTTCTTCGCATAGATCTGCGGAAGTGTCATTGATTCGAAATGGGCTTTTTTGTCATTTAAAGCATCGAGATATTCCAGAAGATCGTCTACAAGCTGGTAAGCCATTCCCAAGTTAAATCCATAGTCATAAAGCCTCTCCATTGCGATCTCGTCTCGAGATGTTATCCTGCAAGCAAGTTCAGCCATGTATGCAAAGCCGTAAGCGGTCTTTTTCTCTATGCACTCAAAATAATCTCTCTCCTCGAATTTCTCTTTATTGCTGTATATATCCATAATCTCACCTTCACACATTTTCAAACCGGCAATTGCAGATTCTCGAACGATCTCTTCTCCATAAACTGAAGTGAGTTCCACAGCCTTTGAAATCAGCCAATCTCCTACAACTATTGCAAAAGCTGGGCTGTATTTTTTATGCAAAGGGATCACGTTCCTTCTAAGCTCCGCACCATCTATTATATCATCATGGATCAAGCTTGCGGTGTGTAGAAGTTCTCCAGCGATTGCAAGGTTCATCAACCTCTCGTAGCTACCTCCACACATTCTACCTGCAACAAGAGCTATGAGTGGACGAATTCTCTTCCCTCCACTAAAAACGATGTATTCTACAGCGTCTCTTATTTTCGGATTCTCGATCGAGCTTACAAACTTCTTGAGTTCCTTCTCTAAAACTTTGAATTCTTCCCAGTTCTCGACCACCAATTTTTCGGATGAGGGTATGAACATATAATCTTTTTCACTTCCTCCAAGCCAAGGTTGTTGCTAATAACACGAGTAAACCTCCAAAGATTTGAGTAGTGGTGAGAATTTCACCAAAATAAAGAAAGCCGATTAGAATCGCAAAAACTGGCTCAATAAGGGCAATTATTGGAGCTTTTTGAAGTTTAACCCTTCTCACTCCGTAGATGAAGAGTGTGAATGGGATTGCAGTTGGAATCAAGCCCAATGCAAGAGCCCAAAAAAGCGAGAATTCAGAAAAGCTTACGATTGAGTATGGGAGTAGTATTAAGGAGCCAAAAAAGACGTTAAAGAATGTTATGTGAAATGCTGGATAATTTTTAGCTTTTTTTGTCAGCCAGAAGACAAAAGAATAACTAATTCCGGAAATTATTCCAGATAACAAGCCAAGATTGAACCTTGGGTAAGGAGAGAGCATCAAATAAAGTCCAAAAATTCCCAGCGGGATTGATAGAAGAGTTGTCCGATCTATTTTTTCTCCACTCAGAATTGAAATTATAAGAACGTAGATCGGAGCGGTGTAGAGCAATAGAGCAGCGGTTCCCGCTTCGATCTGCTGGATGGCGTTTATGTAAGAAACTATGGTGAGAAGATTGAAAAAGGCTAAGGCGAAATGAAGTTTAGTTATTTGAATTTTTTCATTCATTAAAAAAAGAAAAGGCAGAAGAAAAACGGTAGCGAATGAAAGGCGTAGAAATGCGACGAAAAGTGGATCGCTACCAGTATTGCGAACGAAGATCGAAATGGTTCCCATTAGAATTGCAGAAAAAAGAATTGCAAACTCTCCTCGCATTAAGTATCTGGGAGAGTTCCCCTTAAATATTCGTCGTAAGCCTTCAGATCGAAATAACCATGTCCGCTGAGGTTGAAAGCTATCACCTTCTCCTCTCCAGTCTTTTTAGCCTCTATAGCCTTGTCAATTGCAACTTTTACCGCATGTGCACTCTCTGGAGCTGGAACGATTCCCTCAGTTCTTGCAAAGAACATGCCTGCGTTGAACACCTCAAGCTGTCTAACTGCGACTGGCTTTATTATTCCGTTTTTAACAAGAACGCAAATCGAGGGAGCCATGCCATGGTAGCGAAGACCTCCGGCATGTATTGGTGGGGGAATGAAGTCATGTCCAAGCGTATACATCATCAAAAGCGGTGTTAAGCCAGCGGTGTCGCCGAAGTCGTATCTGTATTCTCCTTCAGTCAGTGAAGGACATGCTTTTGGCTCAACTGCGATCAGCTCAATGTTCTCTTTAACGGAATCTTTTACAAATGGATAACAAAAGCCTGCAAAGTTGCTTCCACCACCAACGCAACCGATCAAGTAATCGGGTTTCAATTCGAGCAATTCGAACTGTTTCTTCACTTCCAATCCGATGATCGTTTGATGTAGCAAGACATGGTTTAAAACGCTCCCAAGGCTATACTTTGCGTTTTTACTCGTTACAGCAGTTTCTACAGCTTCACTTATTGCAATTCCCAAGCTACCAGGACAATTTGGATCCTTTTCAAGTATCTTCCTTCCACTCTCAGTCAGTTTACTCGGCGATGGAATCACTTCCGCCTTCCAAGTTTCCATCAAAACTCTCCTGTATGGCTTTTGCTCATAGCTCGCTTTAACCATGTAAACTCTGCACTTCAAGTCAAAGAGATTTGTTGCAAAAGCTAAAGCGGATCCCCATTGTCCCGCTCCAGTTTCCGTTGTTAGCATTTCTACGCCCTCTTTCATGTTGTAGTAAGCCTGAGCTATTGCGGTGTTTGGCTTATGACTTCCCGGTGGGCTAACACCTTCATACTTGTAAAAGATCTTTGCTGGTGTTTTCAGAGCATTTTCAAGACGTTTCGCTCTAATCAGCGGAGTTGGTCTGTAAAGTTTGTATATTTCAAGAACTTCCTCCGGAATTTTTATCCATCTTTCTTCACTAATTTCTTGTTTTATCAAAGCTTTTGGAAAAACAGGTTCAAGTTCCTGTGGCTTTATTGGTTCTCTCGTTGCGGGATTCAGGGGTGGAGGAATTTTCTCTGGAAGATCTGGAATTATGTTATACCATCTCTTTGGCAAGTATTCTTCATCGAGCAAATATCTGGTCATATCTCCCAAGAATTTTCCCGCTATATAACATTTTTCTTTCATCATAGGATTTAATCGTTGATAAGATTGTAGATTTGCTCAATAGCATCGACGATCCTTGGTCCTGGTCTTGAAATGAGATCTGAAGCAATAACAAAGACCTTGCCATTTTTAACCGCTTTAACATCCTTTAGCCTTTTTTCATTGATGATCCACTCTTCGCTATCGAGATCACCGCTGAGGATTATAACGTCTGGATTTGCAATTACGAGAGTTTCGTAGTTGATGATCTTCCATCCAGAAAAGTTGAAAGCATTAACCCCGCCTGCGATCGAGATCGCTTCATCGATGAACGTGTCTCTGCCACTAACCCAAAGAGGATCCTTCCATATGATCACCGCAACACTCTTCCCACTCTTCTTCTTTGTTTCTATTTCAGAAATCCTGTTCTCCATTTCAATCACGAGCTTTTTTGCATTTTCGTAGTAGCCTGTAGATCTTCCAATTGCAAGGATTGCTCTCTTAATGTCCCCTATATTTTTTGGATCAAAAGCTATAACTTTCACGAATTTTCTCAGGTTTTCTATTAGCCTAAGGTCATTCCCATGAGAAGCAACTACAAGCTCTGGTTTTAAAGCCAAAATTCTCTCGATGTTAGGGTTTGAATATCCTCCAATTCTCTCAATTTCACCTCTTTCGATCTTTTCGAGAACCTCTGGGGGATAGTTGCAGTAATCTGTAACTCCAACCACCTTCTCACCCGCACCAATTGCAAAGAGGATCTCGGTATTACTTGGAGATAAAGAAACGATTCTATTTGGTCTTCCTACAGTTATTTCATGTCCCGTGTCATCGGTTAGTTTTTCTAATTGTTTCTCTGGATTTTCGTAGAGATTTTGAATACAGAAAGTGCTTAAAAAACAAAGCAGAATTATTAAAATTGTTTTGGGCAAGC
>JANXDV010000046.1 GCA_025058955.1 Archaeoglobaceae archaeon
CAGGTCATAGGAAATTACTTTGAGGAGAGCAAAATTATAAGCTTTGCTAAGCTCTTGGAGGCTAAATGAAATGGAAAGAATTAGCTTTTTGATTGACAATAAAAGAATATCTGTTCTAAAAGGCTCTCGAGAACGAATATTCTACATCCACGGCTCTGGCGGAGATGCTGAGATCTGGAAGAATCAACTAATGGACTTAGGAGGTTATGCAATAGACTTGCCAAACCATGGGAAGAGTGAAAATGCTGAAATACGCAGTGTAGATGACTACGCATACTTTGTCGCTGAAATAGTTAAGAAAATTGCTGGAAAAGCAATAGTTGTAGGACACAGCCTTGGTGGAGCGGTTGCACAGAAAGTTTATCTGAATCACAAAGAGATCGTTGAAGCTCTTGTTCTCGTTGGCACAGGAGCGAGGCTTAGAGTTCTTCCAAGCGTTCTTGAAGGTTTAAAGATAAAGGCTTCTGAAACCTCTAAAATCGTGGCTAATGTTGCTTTTCACAGAAAAGAATTTGTTGAACAATTTGCTAAGCTTTTTGAAGAGAGAGCAAAAATTTTGCTTGAAGATTTAATGCTTTGCGATGCTTTCGACATTCTCGAAGACTATAAGGCGGGAAAGATAAGATTCGAAGTTCCAACAATTGCAATTGTTGGTGAACATGATCTTCTAACTCCTTTGAAATACTCAGAGTTCTTTGCAAAATATGGAGCGGAATTGAGGGTTATTAAGAACGCTGGGCATATGGTAATGCTCGAAAATCCATTGGAGTTCAATGCAGAGCTGAAAAAATTCATTGACCAACTAAAAAGGTAAAAATTGAAGCGGAAAGTTTATTAATTAAACTTAAAAATAAAATCGATGGACAAATTAATTGAGAGGCTTAAAGAGGAAAAAATAACCTTCTCAACTGAAAAAGAAGATTTAATAGCATATTGCAAAGATTTCAATCCTTTGCACCAACTTAAGCTTTTAAAAAAGATCTATCCCGCACTTCCAGAGATCGTTGTTTTTCCAAAGAGTATCGAAGAGGTTTCGAAGGTTTTAAGAGTTGCAAATGAATTCAGAATCCCAGTATACGTTTTCGGCGGAGCAAGTGGAGTAATAGATTCTGCAACACCATATGAAAGAGGGATAGCTTTATCAACACTTGGATTGGACTGGTTTGAAATTGATGAAGAAAATAGACTCGTTAATGCTGGAGCGGGAGTTATTGGGGGAAGACTTGAAAAATTTTTGAATCATAAAGGCTTTAGCCTTCGACACATTCCACAAAGCCTTTTCTGCTCAACTGTTGGCGGATGGGTTGCTACCGCTTCAAGTGGACAATTTTCAACTGGCTATGGTAACATAGAGGATCTCTTGGTCTCTTTAAAAGTTGTGCTTCCGAATGGGGAAATTTTGGAAGAGAGAAGAACTCCAAGAAGGGCGGGAATTGATTTGAAAAAGCTCTTCATTGGTAGCGAGGGTCTTTTTGGAATCATAGCGGAAGTCACTTTGAAGATCTTTGAACTTCCAAAAGAAGTCGTTAAGCTATCCTTTAAATATCCAAACCTTGATTCTGCTTTGGAAGATGCAAAGAAGTTTTTAAAGCTGAAACCCGCTTTAATGCGGATTTTCGATGATGAAGAGACGCTTAGATATTTCGACAGCGAAGCCTTTAGCCTGATCTTAATCTTTGAAGGCGAGAATGCGACAGAGAGGGCAAAGAAGGCTAAGGAAATAGCTTTAGGAGAAGAGGTTGAAGGTTATGCGGAAAAATGGTTGGAGAAAAGGTTTGATGTTTCAGAGATCTCAAAAATTGGAATTCTTGGCTTTGTCTTTGACACGATCGAGGTTTCTTGCTTTTGGAGTTTCGCATCTAAGCTATATAAAGCGGTAATAGATGCAATTCGTAGCGTAGAAGGGACTGTAACCGCCTCAGCACACGCTTCACACTTCTATGAGAGTGGATTATGCTTCTACTTCACCTTTGCAGGCTTTCCAAGCGAGCCAGAGAGATACTACAAAGAAGTCTGGCAAAAAGCAATAAATGCTTCTCTGCAAAATGGTGGAAACATAACTCATCATCACGGAATTGGAAGGCTTAGAAAGGCTTGGCTTAAAGAAGAATTTGGAAGCTACTTCGAGCTTTTGAAGGAGCTAAAGTCAATCGTTGATAAGAACAATATAATGAACAGAGGTGTTTTTCCATGAATCCAAGATTTTTAATGCGAATTTTTGAGAGAACTGATCTGAAAACGAAGCTTAGACTTGCAAAGGTTATTACAAAGCTTGGAAGTGGAGATGAGTTGGTGAAGTGCATGCTTTGTCCAAACATGTGCGTCTTTTCTTGCCCAGTTTTCGATGCAGAAAGACGTTTAACAGTCTCACCATCTGTAAAATCGAGAATTGCTTATTTCGATGGAGAAGAAGCAGTATATCACTGCTTGCCTTGTGATGCATGCAAAGAGAACTGCAAAATGGAGATCAGCGTAAACGAAAATCTTAGAAGGTTTAGAAATGGAAAATATGCTGAAAAAATTGATGCTTGGCTATCAAAAATTCCAAGAAATTTTGAGGAAAAAGAGGGCAAAATTCTATACTTTCCTGGCTGTAGAACTTTTGAAGCGGATCTCTTCAAGCCAACATGTGAATACTTGGAAAAGATTGGCATCGATTTTGCAGTCTCAAATCTAATTTGCTGTGGAATGCCATACTACGAAATAGGGGATAAAAGAGCTAAGGAGCATTTCTCAAAGCTAAAAAAGATCGCTTCAAAATACGATGGCGTGATAAGCAATTGTCCACACTGTGTTCTTGTTATGAGAGATCTTGGAATTAAAGCGGAGCATTTGATCAAATTCTTACAGCCCAAGAAGATCGGAGGAATTATTTCGTATCATGATCCATGCATAATGGCGAGAAAGCTTAATTTGGTTGAAGAGCCAAGGAAATTCCTCAACGCATGTGGATTTGAAATTCTTGAGCCTGCTTTTACAGGAAGGCAAACTTCCTGCTGTGGTTATGGTGGAGTCTACAGAATTCTTTATCCTGAAAATGCTGAAATTGTTGCTGAAAGAAGGCGAAAGCAGTTTGAAGCGGAAATAATAACCGCATGTCCAGCGTGCAAAATCGCTTTAAAAGGAAAAGATCTCGTAGAATTACTTTTAGAGGTGGTCTGATGATCGCAGTAATCGATGCTGGAACTACGAGCATTAAATTGGCTGTTTACGACGAGAAGCTTGTTGAGATCAGAAGAGAACCAATATTAAAGCATTGTCCATATCCCGGATGGGTTGAAATAGACGTTGAGGATCTTGCGAAGAAGGCAAAAGAGATGGCGGATTATGCTATCGATAAATACAGAGTTGAAGCTATAGCAATAACGAATCAGAGAACTACAGTTGTTTTGTGGGATGAAAAAACGAAAAAGGCTCTTTTTCCAGCAATTGGATGGCAAGATGCAAGAGCTTTGGAAGTTGCGGTTAGATTGAACAAAAATGTTAGGATAAGAATTGGAAAAGTCTTTGGTAAGCTCGTTCAGAATTGGACAAAAGTTTTTCCTTCAATAAAAAAGAAGGACGCTGTGAAGTGGCTTATGGCGGTAGCGGATTTTTCATTCAATCCTACGCATTCAAGTGTAAAGCTTCGTTGGCTTCTTGATCAAGTAAAGGAGCCCGAAAAATACGAGCTTAAAGCGGGCACGATAGACAGTTGGCTGATCTACAATCTCACAGGAGAACACTTGACAGACTATTCCAATGCGGGAGCTACCGCTTTGTTTGATCCGTTCAAATTTAAATGGAGTGAAACGATCATGGAGATCGCAGAGATTGATGAGAGTCTATTGCCAAATGTTGTTGAAAGCGACCAGATCTTTGGAGAATACAGAAAAGTTCCGATCACAGGAGTAATAGCGGATCAATCCGCTTCGCTCTATTCCTTAGGATGCTGGGAAAGGGGAGAGCTGAAAGTCACTAATGGCACTGGAAGCTTTGTAGATCTGAACGTTGGTGAAAACGCTGAAGTTTTCCCAAAGCTTTTGCCACTCGTGGCTTGGAAATTGAAGGGAGAAAGAAGGTTTATGCTCGAAGGTCTGCTTTACTACAGCGGTTCCGCTGTCGAGCTTTTTAAAGAGCTTGGAATCATTAATGACGTTAAAAAGACTTCTGAACTCGCATTTTCATCGAAGAACGATCTATACTTAGTTCCATCCTTCGTTGGTCTTGGAACTCCACACTACAAATCTATTCCTGGACTCCTCTGCGGGATCACAAATGCGATGCGTAGGGAAGATCTGGTGAGAGCTCTTCTTGAGTCAATAGCCTTCAGAATTGCTGAGATCGTTGAGCTAATGCGGAAAGTTGAGAAGATCAGCCATATAAGGTGCGATGGAGAAATGAGTTCCAACGATTTTCTGCTTCAATGCATCGCAAACGTTACAAGGCTAAAAGTTAAGAGAAGTGCAGATCTATCCGGCTCTCTTTTTGGAGCTTATCTAATCGCAGGAAGAGCTCTTGGAAAGTGGAAGAGGGTTTGTGCAGAAATTGTAGATGAATTTGAGCCAAAAGAGGATCTGAGTGGAAAATTCGAGAAATGGAAGAAGTTGATAAGTATATCGGATAGAGTGGCTTCAAAGCTCAGATAAAATTAGCTTCTGACTTCGTAGACTTTTTTCATCCTTCCAAGCTCAACCACGTTCTCAAGATCTCCACGCCTGATCACTCTGAAAGCATGCTCGATCACTTTCTTGTAAAACTCACAGTATGGGCTCTTGCTAAATAGGGAGCCTTTTTCAGCGTAAACTTCCGCAGGACATGGGCTTCCGCAGATGTTCCTGTAAACGCAATCCTTGCACTCCTCAATCTTTTCAACAAACCTAACTCTAATCGCCCCCAAGCTTTCCCTTAGCTTCACTGGATCCTCAAGCACTTCAAGCGGGATCTTGAAATTTTCTATTCCAACAAATTCGCTACAAGGGAAGATCCCATCTGGAGTCAATGCGAAAAATCTCCTTCCACCACCACAAGGCGATATATCGCACTGGAGAATTCTTGAATAAGGTGCAACGATGCCGAGCATGATGTTTGCAAAGTCTCCAATCACAATTCTCCTACCATTCTTTGTATGCCAAATCGCTCTCTCAACCGCCTTTATAAACTCATTTACCGCTTTATCCTGATCTTCCCTAAGCTCTCTTCCTCCCTCACTTGTTCCCCTGACTGGGTTCATCAGAACAACTCTAACTTTACCAGCGAGAAGATCGATTAGCTCGCTTAACTGGGAGCAATTGAACTTCGTGATCGTTGTTATTATATTGAACCTCCTATAACCATTGAAGTAATCTATAACCTCAATCACCTTATCGAAATGTCCTTCACCCCTAAGAAAGTCTTCCACTTCTCTTACTGGAGAATCAAATGAGACCCCAACGTTAACTTTTCTCCTCTTCAAAAATTCCACATCCTCTTCAGTGAGCAAAAAGCCGTTTGTCTGAATGCCAAAGCTGAGATCGATGTGATCTTCGATCAATTCAAAGATCTCCTCCTTCATCAAAAGCGGTTCCGCTCCATGGAAAATGATATTCTTAACACCAATTTTGGCAAAGGTCTGAAGATATGACTCCAGATCTCTCTTTGCCATTCTTTTTCCTCTCTTTCTAACTTTCTCTGGGATGTAGCAGTAAGGGCAGTTTGCATTGCATCTCTCAGTTGGGTTAACGTAAACGGTGTTAAAATCGACCTCAAAGCGATATCTTTCCATTTTCTTTCTAAGCTCCTCATTCAAACTCTCATGCAGTTTTAAAATCTCCTCTGGTATCTCAGATTCGTAGATGCTCCAGAAATTGGTCTCTGGATCGATTGCCAAATCGAAGTCGTCGATTTTAACCTTGCAAAGCATAAAAACACCTCAAAAAATTAAAATGGAGAATCTTCGCTCATCACGTAATGCGTCAACCCTCCTCCGATTTCGCACTCAAACTGGAACGCAACCGCCATGTTTTTTCTTCAACAAGCGGATATATAAGCTTTTCTGATTGATTTGACTTGAAATCAAGCTAATTTTAATTTTAGAAAGAAACGGGAAATAGATTTTTGACTAAAATTTTTACTATTATCTACAAAAATGAAGCAAAAAAGGCTTTGAAGTTTGTTTTTTGAGAGAAAAGTTATTATTTTTGAGCAAAAACTTACTTTTGCCTTATAACAAGCTTTTCATTAAAGCAAAATCTCTTGATCTGAACTAAAATCTTTTAGCGCTTTTCTCGAGGAGAGCATATGCTTCAATCGTAAAAGCTCCACGATCCTATCCTTCACCTCTTCAAAATTTTCCATTAGAATCTCTTTTCCTTTAAATAATTCCTCAAAAACGATCTTACCAGCGAGATCATCGTGCTCCGTGATTAGAATCTCTGAACTCGGATGAATGTTCTTCAGATCGAGAAGAAAATCTCTATCTCCATCTACTATCCCAAGCACAGGAGTGTCGAATCTGAACAAGATCTCGCTCGCAATTGCTGTTGTATCATCTCCAATGCAAACCGCTCCTTCACATTTACCAGCGAATTTGAAGATCTTATCGCTTGAATGATCGATAAAAGCTACTCCTGAGCCTTTTTTACCTTTTAAAGCCGTTTCTTTAGACTTAAAACTCCTTAGAGTGCATATCTTGATTTTCTCCAGCTCTATAGTCGGATAAAACCTCTTGAGCTTTTCCAAGCCGTGTTCTTTAACCTCTACTCCCTTTAATTCTACAAGCTTTCCATTTTCAGCTATTAGCAACACTTCTTTCTCCTTCACTTTTCCAACAACTATCCCACCAATTAGCAAAAATTCTCCGGGCTCTACAGCCGAAATTCTGCGATAAAGCTTTCCATTTTCTATCCAGATTCTTTTTTCTAAGCTCTTTGGCTCAACAATCTCAAAACCGAGCCCTTCAGCAATGCTACAAAAACCATTCCATAAGACTGCAGTGCAATTGGAAAGCTCCAATTGTATAAGGGGTTTCTTTATTGCACACCTTTCAAAAACTATTCTTCCAAATTCATAGCCGCTTTCAGGACTCTTTGAACAGCTAAGAATCAGAAAAAGATCAAAATCTTTCTCCATTTCTTTAAAAAGCTCCGAAGGTGTTCCATCCCAGATTTTAACCTCAAAATCAACGTCGAGCGAAGCGGTTCTTGCCATCGTGCCTGTTACAAAAGCTTCAATTTCTCCAAATGGCTTCAAATTTTCAATCAGCTTAGAAATGCTTCCAGAGTAGAATGCTTCCACTCCGTGAATGAGTAGGCATATTCTCATTTCAATTGAACTCTTGAAATCTGTTTTAATCCTTTACTAAATTAGAATTGTGAGAAATTTTAGCAAAAAATAATTTCTTCGGCTATCCTTTAATGAGCTCATCCAATTTCTCTCTGTTGAAGCCTAAAACCCATTTATCCCCCTTTACAACCAAAGGCACGGAATAACTTTTTGAGATGTTGTAGATCTTGTCAATAACCTTTTTTCTCTCCTCTCCTTCAAGTTTGTCAACCCAGACAACTTCAAGATCCACTTTGGCGGTCTTCAAATACTCTAAAGTTCTCTTGCAATGTGGACAAGTTGTAAGACCATATAAAGTGACCTCTGCCATAAAATCGAGATCTTTTTAGACTTTTAAAATCTTGGGTCTTTTTCCATGAGAAGAAATAAATAGGATCAACTATAAAAATTATTCCTGATGAAGCATTTCCACCTGATCATCCTAATAGCATTAATTCCCACAGCTCTCGGAACTGAAGTAGTCGTTGGTGTCTACGACAATCCCCCACTTGTTAGCAAAAAGGGAGAAAGCTATGAGGGACTATACATCGATCTAATAGAGGAAATAGCAAAAAAAGAAGGTTGGAATTTAGTTTATGATTATGACATATTCCCAAATTTATTGAAAAAACTTGAAAATGGTCAAATCGACCTAATGACTGCAATAGCCTATTCTGAAGAGAGAGCAAAGTTATTTAACTTTACAAATGAGACTGTCCTTTCAAATTGGGGAGTTGTCGTTGCAAAAGAGAGTTATGGATCGATATTGGAACTCCACGGTTTGAAAGTAACGGGAGTGCGTGGTGACATTTACCTCGAGAATTTTAAAAAGCTCTCTAAAAGCTTTGATGTTAGTTGTGAGATTTTGGAAATAGAAGGAGACTACAAGCAAGTTCTCGAGTCAGTTAGAGATGGTCACGCTGAAGTTGGAGTAGTTTCAAGGATCTATGGCTCTCTATATGCAAAGGATTACGGTTTAAAAACAACAAATATAATCTTCAGTCCAATTGAGCTGAAGTTTGCTTCACAAAACAGAAGCTTACTGGGGATTATTGACAGGCATTTGAGCGAAATGAAGGCTGATAGTGGTTCAGCTTACTACAAAGCACTTGAAAAATGGTTTGGAGTAAAAGTAGAAGCTTTGCCACCATGGATTTACTATATAATTGCCTTATTAGGAATATTTTTCTTTATTTTGCTTCTTGGCAACCTTTTTCTTGGTAGAGAGGTGAAAAAGAGGACTGAAAAAATTGCGGAAAGTGAAAAATTTCTTGAGACGATCTTTAATACTATTCAAGATGGGATTAGCGTTCTGAATGATAAAATGGAGATCATCGCTGTTAACAAGGCAATGGAAAATTGGTATGCTAAAAAAATGCCTTTAATAGGAAAGAAATGCTATGAGGCTTACCATGAGCGAAGTG
>JANXDV010000047.1 GCA_025058955.1 Archaeoglobaceae archaeon
TACCTTTAGCTTTTCTCTCCTCTGGAGTTTCAATTCCATGATCAACCGCGTTTCTCAGTAAATGCATAATAGGATCGCTCATTTCGTCAAGCACACTTCTATCGAGCTCAGTGTCGAGTCCTTCCATGACAAACTCGATCTTCTTTCCAAATTTCCTTGCAAGATCCCTAACCATTCTCGGAAACTTGTTGAAAACCCTCTCGACTTTAACCATCCTTACCTTCATCACTTCATCCTGCAGACTTGTGATTGACTTCTCCATTATGTTAATAGCCTCGCTAAGCTCTGGAATCTCGTATTTTCCAGAGATCTGCAAAAGTCTGCCTTTTATTATAACGAGCTCACCGATCAAGTTCATTATAGAGTCGAGAACTTTTACATCAACTCTAACGCTTTCGCTTTTCTTGTTCTGAAGTGTTAAGCTTTTTTCCCCTTCTTTCTCTTTCTTTTCTTCCTCTTTTTTGTTTAAAATCTCATTAATCGAATATTTTTCAATTTCAGCAATACCACTTAAAACCTCGTCAACTTTTTTAGGATCTCCATTCGCAAAAATCACAAAATAATCGCAACCTTCCTCAATTTTGTTTTCTTCAGGCTCAGTAGCCTTTAATTCACAAACTCCACGTAAAGCTTCGAGAATTAGCAATCCTCTTACCCCCTTCATCGCACAATCTTCGCATATTTTCACCTCTATTTTCAAGTTTGCATCCTTGGGATCTCTATTAGCCTTGGAGCCTTCTTTAATAATCTCCTTATCTTCAAATAGCTCGATTCTTTCATAGATCTCATTGCACTCAAGCTCGTCGATATCTTCTGCTTCAATTTTGTTTAAGATCTCAGAAATTCGGTCTGAACTTAAAAGTAGAAGATCAACGATCTCTTCACTTATCTCTTTCCCTTTGAGATTGCCCAAAAAGCTTTCAAGTTTATGACATAAACTTTCAAGGTTCTTGTATCCCATGAATCCTGCCATGCCTTTAATCGTGTGCATCGCCCTGAAGATCTCATCTATCGCCTCTTTTTCTCCCTTCTCGAGTCTTAAAAAGCTTTGATTCATCGATTCCACATATTCTCTTGCCTCTTGTAGAAAATCGGATTTATAGTTATTCACTTCCCATCACCTCGACGAAATTGGCTATCTCTTCGGCGATCTCGAATATTGGTTTAATGCTGTCAACCGCTCCAAGCTCAATTACTGCTTTTGGCATTCCAAAGACAACACAAGTGTCCTCACTGCATGCTATTACTTTTCCACCAAGATCATGGATCCTCTTCATCCCTCTTGCCCCATCCTCTCCCATTCCCGTAAGCACAACTCCTACAACGTTTCCACCGTAAACCTCCGCTAAAGACTCAGCGGTCACATCTACAGAAGGTTTCACATTGTTCACAGGATTACCGTCAAATATTTTTATTCTAACAACATTCAGGGCTTTTCTGATCTTCATGTGTTTTCCCCCTGGAGCAATGTATGCAACACCATTGGAAATCCTTTCATTGTCTTCCGCCTCCTTTACTTCAATCTCTGAGATCTCGTTGAGTCTTTCAGCGAGCTGTTTTGTGAAGTTAGGTGGCATGTGCTGGACTACCAAAACTGGAGCGGGGAAATCAGATGGTAGTCTTGGGATTACTTGCTCTAATGCAGAAGGACCACCAGTAGAGGAACCAATTAGAACGCAAAGCTCTTTTTTTACGTTCCAATTTCTCCTAACGATTTCTCCTCTAATCTTTCTTAGATTTTGAAGTCTTATTACGCTTGGGTTAACATTTGAAGCGATCTTTACTTTTCTAACGATTTCTTCTGCGATTTCTTCAATTCCCCCACTTGGTTTAGCAATGAAATCAACAGCACCGAGTCGAAGAGCTTCAATCGTCTCTTTAGCTCCTTCATAGGTCAAAGAACTAAGCATAACCACTGGTCTTGGTTTCTCCTTCATTATTATCTCTAAAAACTTAAGTCCATCGAGTTTTGGCATGTTGACATCGAGAGTTATCACATCTGGATTTATTTTTGCGACTTTCTCAATTGCATCTTCGCCATCTCTTGCAGTAAAAACTTCAAATCCCGCCCCTCTAAGTATCTCTGAAACTCTAAGCCTTACAAGTGCGGAATCATCAACAACAAGCACCTTCATACTTTTGCAACCTTTCTAAGCTCTTCAACGACCTTCGGAGCTTGGAAAGGTTTTACAATGTATCCTTTTGCTCCAAGTTTTATAGCCATCTTTACCATCTGCTCCTGTCCAACCGCGGTGCACATGACAACTTTTGCATTTGGATCAAGCTTCTTTATTTCCTTTAAAGCATCTATTCCGTTCATTTCTGGCATTACGATATCCATTGTTACAATATCTGGCTTTAATTCCTTGTAGAGCTCAATAGCCTGCTTTCCATTCTCCGCTTCTCCCGCTATGTCAAAACCAGCAGAGAACAGAATATTTTTCAAAAGTTTTCGCATGAATGCGGTATCATCTACGATGAGAACTTTAACCACCCTTACCACCTCCCAAATTCTTAGCGCTTTCACTAACAATTACAACCCCCTTCGGAGTTAGCTCAATCTCCTTCCGAATTTTAACAACCTTGGCAATTCCAAGGTTAACGAATTTGTCGTAGATCTTGTTAAGTTCTTCAGTTGAGATTCCCAGAACAGACTCTATGCTCGAAGAATCAAGTCCAGTATAAACCATTGTCAAGATCTGCTCCTCAATCTCAGATAACTTCTCTTTTGGCTTTTGCTGTTCAAGGATCCTTCGCAAATAGTCCATTAAAAGTTCCAAAGTAGTTTCAGGACAGAGAATAAAGCTTGTTAAAACCTCTTTACCCTCCATATGAGTTAAAGCCAGGACTACTCTTGGTTTATCGCCAACTGTGCGTGTATCTTTGTTTACAGAACCAATAGCATTTAAAGGAACTCTTATCTGTCTTTCTGGAGACAAAAACCATACCGCAGATTCCGTTATGCTAAAATAACCCTTTTCCCACTTAGAATTTGCAACTAAAACACCTCCCCGAAGAGCAGGAGAAAGAAAATAGACCGCAAACTTGTCGGATTTGATGTTAAAAGCTAAAAATCTAAAAACATGCCTTTGTTTATCACCAAAATTAAAATAGTAATCTCTTTCCCTTCTTATTCTTATGCACTCTTTCTGGGAGTGTTGAACGATCTCCAGATCTACAATTTCTTTAAACTCGATCTTACTTTTTTCCCATAATATAGCCTTATCCGTTATCAAAACTTCCACCTTTTTCCACTCCTTATCAAAAAATTCTGCAATCAGTCTCGTTTCTGGCATACTATCTGATCTTCTCCACTTCTCCCTCGTTCAGCACTTTGTTCAAGTCAATGAGGATCAGCAAACCATCTGGTAGCTTTCCAACACCTTTAAGGAATTTTGCAGATTCTCTTGATGTAATTATACTTGGCAATGACTCAATATCCTTTTGTGGAAGGTATTTCACCTCATTAACCGTATCGACCATCATCCCAATAACCGCATTGTTGTATTCCACTACGATTATTCTTGTATCGTTGTCTATTGGTTTTGGAACCATTCCAAAGCGTTTTCTGAGATTTACTATTGTTGTGATCTGTCCACGTAGATTTATAACACCTTCAACGAAATCTGGAGCATTAGGAATTTTGGTGATCTGCGAGGGGCGAATGATCTCTCTAACTTGGGAAATGTCAACCCCATAACGCTCTTCACCAAGTCTGAATACGATAACCTGAACAGTTTCGCCCTTCATTGCTTGCATAAGCTCACCTCGCAAACGAATTTGCCCAGATTTTTATCGGAATCAAGAATATGTTCTAAAAGCCAGTTCCGTAGGAAATTCATGAGCTCCACAGCGGTTAGATTGCCTTTCATGTAATTTTCGTAAAAATTCTTTGCAGATTCGATGAATTTTTCGTGCTCCTTTTTGTGAGAAGTGGAGTTTGGATAATTGTAGAGTGTCATATACTTCTCTTCAGTTGCAAAGTGGACTTTAGCGTAATTCATCATTTCCTCAATGGTCTTACCAATTACAATTCTTCCCTGCCCTTTTTTCATTTCTGAGATCAAAGAACCAAGCATTTCAACGAGTTTCTTGTGTTGTGAGTCTATTTCCTGAACACCAACACTAAAGCTATCGTCCCATTTCATTGTTATCACCAAAAATTAAATTTTGAAATTCTCAGCGATCGCCTTCAGAGTCTCATTTGCAATTCCGTTTATCTTTTCGAGGCTCATGCTAACCTGTTGAACTGCAGCAGTTTGCTCTTCAATCGCTGCAGAAGTTTCTTCACTGCTCGCTGCATTCTCCTCTGCTGTAGAAGCAACCTCTTCAAAGCTCTTTGCAATCTGTTCGATCTTATCAACCCCTTCTTTAGCCTTTACTGCAATCGAATTGATCATCTCGCTAATCGCATTGATGAACTCTGCTATCTCTCTCGCTTTGCTTAATGCAATTCCTATCTCTTTGCTTCCCACTTCAGAGTCAGAGCGGACTTTTAAGATCGCATCAATCACCTTTCTTGTCTCGTCTTGGACATTTCTAACGATCTCGGCAATCTCTTCAGTGCTCTTTCTACTCTCTTCTGCAAGCTTTCTAACTTCATCAGCAACAACTGCAAATCCTCTTCCATGCTCTCCCGCTCTTGCAGCTTCGATTGCAGCATTTAAAGCAAGTAAATTCGTTTGATCTGCAATAGATTTGATCCTCTCAGTTACCTTGCCAATGTTCCTAACCGCAAGCTCAAGAGTTTCAACGATCTTTGCGGTCTTCTCGATCTCTGAAACGATCGTTGAGAGCTTTTCGAGACTTTTCTGCCCAGTTGTGCTTGCTTCATTAGCACTCCCTACAGCCTTTTCCGCCTTCTTTGTCGCCTCATTTGCAATTTTGTTAAGCTCTTTGAACAACTGCTCTGCGGATTTAACATCCGCAAGCGAAGAATTTGCCAATCGAGATAGATTTTCGCTTCCAGTTGAGATCTGCTGTGAAGCACTGCTTATTTGCTCCATTCCAGCGTTTAACTGATTAACCGCTTCACTCGACTCCTTCAGCAATCTTGTAGTTTCATTCATTCCCTCATAAACACTTTTTACAATCTGCTGTAACCTATCCGCAAACTCGTTGAATGCATTGAAAGTCTCACCAAACTCATCATCTCTAAGCTTTTGTAGTCTTACCCCGATCTCTCCATTGTAAAGCTTTTTAATTCCATTACTCAAAGAAGCGAGACACTTGCCTGTGTAAGCAAGCATTTCCTCAATCTCTTTCTCCTTTTGCTTAAGCTCTGTTAGATCTTCGAGTGTTTCGACAACACCAATAAGTTTTCCTCCCACAAAAACTGGTGTAGCGGTAATTTTGATGTATGCTTCCTTATTATTCCTCGGAAAATTGATTTGTGTTTCAGCAATGTATGCATTTTCGAGAATCTTTGATTTAGCAATCGTCTTATAGAATTTCTCAGCATCTTTAGGATTTTCAAGGACTAAATCCGCTAATACTGGACGCTTCTCCTTGTAGAATGCTGTCCAAGCCTTATCTGTGCCGATGAGCTCCTCAGCCTTAACTCCTGTGAGCTCTTCACAAGCTCTATTCCAGTAAACGATCTTATGCTGTGGATCCATGAAAAACGTTGCAACTGGAAGTCTGTCTATGCTCTCCTTCAACTCCTCCTCCTTTTCCTTAATCAACTTTATATCGTTGAAAACTTCGATATATCCACTGAATTTACCTTCAACGAGCACTGGATAGATCGATGCGGAGACGAAGATTTCTTCTCCCGTCGCAGATATTAATCTTAATTCGATATTTTCAACTTTTTCTTTCTTCTTTATCGCCTCTAAAAGCTTTTTAGCTGAATCTTTGTATCTTTCATGGACTTTAGCAATATCGCTCGGCTTCTTTCCTATTATTTCTTCTATACTTTCTACTCCAGCAAGCTTCGTTATATTGTAATTGGCATACTTCACAAGACCATCTTCGCCTACGAATATAACATAGCCTGGCATCGCTTTTATGATCTCTTTAACCATTTCGTAAGCTTTCTTTGCCTCCTCTTCGCGTCTCTTTAGTTCCCTTATGTCCATGTAATATCCAACCAACCCCGAGATCTCTCCGTTAAAGTAAACTGGAGAAAAGGACATAATAGTGTGCATATCTCCAATGTTCGTTTTCATCGTCAATTCTTTTCCCTCGACTTTGATCCCTTTCTCCAGTGCGATCTCCGCAAAAGCTTTCTTTCCTCCCCCCAATCCAAGCTCAGTGGGGGTTTTTCCTATGATCTCCTCCAATTTTACTCCATAGAACTCTGCAGAATTTAAATTAGCATATTCGATCTTCCCTTCTCTGTTTAGGTAGAAGAAGAACAGTGGTTTGGGTATTTGCTTTATTAGCTCAAAAGTAAACCTCTTCATCTTTTCAAGCTCTTTTTCTTTTTCTTCAAGCATTTTTCTGAGCTTCGCTACTTCTCCATCTCCGCTGGATTCGAGAATTGCTTTAAATCTTCTAAGGAACTCTTCATTTCCAAAAAGACTCATAATCTTCTGTAGATCATCCATAGCACCACCACATTCAGCTTAAGAACATAAAAAATAAAATTTTCTTTGTAAACTTTAATTCTTTTAATGTAAGTGCAATTTAGAAATTACCCAAATTAGAAGTGAGAGTATCCCCTGAACTCCAACTTGGAATTACCAAAATAAACTCCCTTTCCATACTCTATTCTACCAATCTCAATACCAATCTCGCTTTCTTCTGCGGTAAATAAGAGCTCATAGTCTCCACCGCTGTAAAGAAAGAGCTCAAGAGCTTTTTCCTCGTCAACGAATTCTGTAAGATGAGATAGATCGATCTTCTCTGGCTCTATAACAATCTTTACATCGCTTGCTTTGGATAAAAGATGAGCAGAAATTGCCAAGCTGTCGCTTATGTCAGTAATGGCATTTGCAAATTCTGCAATCTTCAAACCCTCTTTTATTCTTGGCTCAGGAGTGTAAAGTTTATTAGCATAAGGCAAATCCTCTCTGCAAAAACCTTTTTCCAACATTTCTAAGCAAAGTTGAGCTTTTCCGAGGGGGGCGGTGATGAAAAGCTTATCCCCTGGCTTAGCTCCAGCTCTTGTTATTATTTTCTTTGCAGAACCAACCGCAAAACCCGCTATGCTGAGAATTGGAGCAAAATCAATGTCCCCTCCAGCGACTTTAATGTCAAAACGCTCAGCCCATTCTTTTATCCCAAGCATTATTTTTCTGAAGAGTTCCTCATCCGCTTTTTTCATCGAGATCGAGCTGAGAAAAACAATTGGCTTCGCTCCACTTCCCGCTAAGTCTGAAAGAGTTACCCCAACAACCATCTTTCCAAATTCCTCAGGTTCCATGAATTTCGGAAAATCGCTCAACTCGTTGACGGTGTCGCAAGTAAATACGAGGTATTCGGAGCCATGGCGAAGAAAAGCGGTATCATGCTTTCCAGCTGGCACATCTAAGGCTTCCTTACTAAATATTTCTTCAACTATCTTAAGTAGCTCGAACTCTCTCATACTCCGCAAGAATTTTGCTCGTTACATAAAGACTCGAGAAACTCTCCTTCCCAATGCTCACCGCTTTGAAATTTCCAAGCTCTTTTAAAGTGCTCTTAAAGAAGTCGCCATGGGCAAATGCACCTATGCAGATCGCCAAATCTCCTTTTAAAATTTCAGGACTAAATTTTTCCCCCTTCTCACTCAAGAGAATTACATCTTTACCCTTCACGAGTTCAGATAACTTCGAATCAAGGATTTCGAGTAAAATTTTTTCTCCATCTTTTATAATCCTTTCTTTGAAGAGATTCTCCATTAGACCAACAAATCGGTTGTAATTCCTCGGCAATCTCGTCTCATTTGCCACTCTTATGATCATTCCACCGAGCGTGTGAACGTAGATCTCATAATTGTTTCTCATAGGAGAATCGAGCAATAGAAGAAGACACTGATGCACTATATCTGGTCTTCCCCTTTTCTCTCTAAACTTCAACCTTTCCATTGCTGAATGGTGCTTTGAATCGTCAAGCAGAATTTCAGAGACCTTCTTTTTTCTCCTTCTTGCATCAGAGATAACTGCTGGATGGTTTCTTATCTCTGCTGGAACGATTTCGATGCTCGACTCGAGGAAAATAAATCGATCCATAAGTTCCCTCCTAAAATTTTAAATTTTTCGACCTATTGCGATTATGTATAGCGGTTCTTCAACTGTAAGGTTTAGAAGTATTTTAAGCCTACCATCATCGAAAGCTCCAACTGGAACCGCTCCTAAATCCAAGGCTGTTGCTTGCAAAAGAACATTCTGCGCCGCATGCCCTACTTCGATGTGCACGTAGCGAATTCCGCGTTCTCCATATTTCTTTGTTGTTCTTTCATAGATCGCTGTGA
>JANXDV010000048.1 GCA_025058955.1 Archaeoglobaceae archaeon
ACTCGCCATGGGCTATTAATGGATTTGCTCTGGAAGTTCTAACAGCGGTTGTGGTAATTTGGCTGATAAACTGGTTCGTGGTCTTTAGAGGTGTGAAGAAGGGAATTGAAAAGGCAAATCTGATCATGATGCCTTTGCTTTGGATCCTTGCAATAATTCTCGTGATCAGAGCAATAACACTCCCCGGAGCTTTAGATGGGTTGGAGTGGTATCTGAGACCAGATCTATCCAAAATATGGGACTACAAGATCTGGATTGCGGCATTTGGTCAGATCTTCTTCTCTCTCAGCCTCGCAATGGGCATAATGATCGCCTACGGAAGTTATCTGCGAGAAAAGAGCGATATAGCTAACAACTCGTTCATTGTTGGCTTAGCGGATAGCGCTTTCAGCTTCTTAATAGGCTTCGCAGTCTTCGGAACTCTTGGATATATGGCTTTCGTAACTCAGACAAGCGTTCAAGAAGTTGTCGCTGGAGGAGTTGGACTTGCCTTCATCGTATTTCCACAAGCTCTTAACTTGATCCCTGGATTACCTCAATTGGTTGCTGCGATCTTCTTCTTAACATTGATCGTAGCTGGACTTTCCTCCTCGATCTCGCTTGTTGAATCCATAACCTCTGCACTTATGGACAAGTTCAAGGTTAGCAGAGCAAAAGCGGTGAATGCAGTTTTCTTGCTTGGATTCTTAGGTAGCCTGATCTTTACAACAACCGCAGGAATATATTGGCTGGACATAATAGATCACTTCATAAACTACTATGGACTCGTATTCGTAGCCTTGCTTGAAGTCGTTGCAGTAGCATGGTTCTTCAATCTTTCCTCGCTAAGAGAGCACATAAACTCGATCTCTGAGATAAAGATTGGGAAATGGTGGGATTGGGCTCTTAAGTATGCAACCGTGATCGTTCTTACAGCACTGCTGATCTTAGACGTTTGGGGCAACCTGCAAAAACCATACGAGGGTTATCCAATAGATGCTCTTGCAACGGGCATATTAGTGATAATCGTAGGAATGTTTATCTCCGCTTTGCTAACGCTGAGGAGGGGTAAGGATGTCGCTTGAAGCTATAGCCTTTGCCATCTTCGGCTTTCTCGTTCTCTACGGCGGACTGGCTTATTTTCTCTACAGAGCGATAAAGTCAAAAAGTTCTTAATTTTATTTTTTAAAAATTGCTAAAAATTTGCGATCTGGCATCGAGTCCAGCATGAACCAAAGAACTTAAATTGAACACCTCCAAACTGGTTTCCCAGCTTGGTTAGTATCATTTAGTTCTTTAGCCTATTGCCAGACCCGATCTTGCCTCGCAAAAATTAGTAATCATCAAACTATATAAATCTTCCTAAGGGGCTTAAATGCAAGAATGATAAATTAAAAAAATTAAAGCTTCTTGAAGGCAAACCACCAGTCGTATCCTTCGATTTCGCCCTTCTTTATCTTCTCAACCCTTTCCATTGCATCCTTCACAGTTCTCGCAGGTGGAATTATTACTTTATCTCCTATGAGCTCATTGTTTGGCCAGTTTGCTGGAACAGCGACTTTGTTAGCATCGCTTACTTGGAGGGCTCGAAGAGCTCTAACTATTTCATCTATATTCCTCCCTATCTCCTGCGGATAGTAGATTATAAGCCTTACAACTCCGTTCGGATCTACTATGAAAACCGCTCTTACTGTGTTTGTGCCTTTTGCTGTGTGAATTAAACCAAGGAGTTTTGAAACTTCTCCGACATCGTCCGCAATTATTGGAAATTCGATGTTAACTCCAAGCTTCTCCTTGATCCATTCAACCCACTTAATGTGGCTAAATGTTTGATCTATGCTCAAGCCTATGAGCTCGCAGTTCATCTTTCTGAACTGGTCATATCTCCTCTGGAAAGCAACGAACTCTGTGGTGCATACTGGTGTGAAGTCCGCTGGATGGGCAAATAGCACAAACCACTTCCCCTTATACTGATCTGGCAGTTTCATCTCTCCGTGAGTCGTTTTAACAACAACCTCTGGGAACTTTTCCCCCAACAAGACCATACGACCACCAATCATAAAATACTTTCCAAATATATAACTTTTTCCTTCGAATTTCGAACCAAAGTTTATTAAACCTCTGAGTGATTTTTTGTGTGGATGAAAAAGATTTAGAAATTCTATTCACTTTGCTTAAGAATGCGAAGATCCCGAAAAGCAAAATAGCGGAAAAGCTCGGAGTTACTGAAACAGCGGTTAGAAAAAGAATCGAAAAACTCGAAGCACAGAAAATTTTAGTTGGATACCAAGCGATTCTGAATTTCAAAAAAGCGGGTTTATTTTTCTCTTTCACCGGCTTAGATGTGGAGCCAGAGAGACTTTGGAGCACCCTTAACATTTTGAAAGAGATGGAAGAAATTTATAACGTATATCTCACCTCTGGAGATCATACAATCCTTGCTGAAATCGTTTCTGAATCTCTTGAAAAGCTAAATGAGATCCATGAAAGGATCTCGAAGATCGAGGGAGTTAAAAGAGTTTGTCCCGCAATCGTTCTTGAGGTTGTGAAATAGATTAAGAAAAAACTTTGTTTTTTTCAAGGCAATCTGAAAGTTTTTCGCATAATTTGATCAGCTCCTCAGACTCATTACTCTTGACTTTTGCCAAAATTCTCTCTCCAAGGCTCCCATTCTCTATTCTATCATAGACGATCTTCAAATAATCCCTCTCCTCATTTTCTGCATTCTCCCAAGCCTTCTTAAAAAGAACTTTTAGCTCATCTTTCAGCTCTGCAGTTCCATTGGCTATAGCTGAGTTAAGCTTCATTATAAGCTCCTCCCTCGGCAATTCCTCAATTTCAGCTCTTAGAATGCTGATGATGAAAGCGGATAAGGCAACATCGCTCTTTATACATTCTTGCTCGTCCATGATCTTTATCTCAATACAATCCCTTGAAAATCTAAAAATAGCTCCTCTCGAGTTTACCCATTCTCTGCAAAGAACATAAGCGTCTCTTTTCGCAAGCTCTGAATAGATCTTTTTCAGGATCTCTTTGTATTCTTTCAAACTGCTCACCTTCTCTGGAATTACGTCGTTGCAGATCAGCGGAATCTCTTTTTGGTTCAAACGATAAAAGTGAACTCTTGTGTCAACAAAACTTTGCTTTCCTTCGCAAAAAGGTGAAGCGGATGCAATAGCGGTTAGATATGGAAGAAGAATTCGCAATTTGTCGTGCATTTCTATAGCCTCTCTTTCATCGCTAAAAGATAAGTTGAGCTGAAAGCTCTGAATGTTCAGCCAACCATGTTGTCTAAGGTTGAAAATGCGATCATACGCTTCATACAAACGCCGATCTCTATGATCCCAAACTTTTGCTTCGTTTAGCTTTAAAAAAGGGTGCATTCCTAAACCGAGAAGTCTATATTTATCTAAAAAGCTCAAAAGCTCTTCTAAACCGCTCTGCATTGTCTCCTCAAAAGCAGAGAGGTTTTCAAAAGGTTCATCCGCTCTAAGCTCGATCACATGTTTTTGCAATTCTTTTCCTACGAAAATCTTGCCAAGCTTAACTTCATTCACAACTCTACCTGCGATCTTCTTGATGATCCTATCGCTTATAGGCAACGCGTTGAAGTTTTCATCGTTTATTGAAAACTCGTGCTCTGGACCGATCATAGATAGTAGAGCATAAGAGTTCCAATTATAACGGTTACGAATGTCAGTGGAACACCTACCTTGAGATACTCGCCGAAGCTAAGATTTATTCCATATCTCTGTGCTGTCTCAGCTACAATTAAATTTGCAACGCTTCCAAGCAATGTCAAGTTTCCAGCAAAGGTTGAAGCCATTGCGAGAATTAACCAGAATTCACCATCGAGTTTTGCAACAGGCAAAGCCATCATCACAAAAGGAACGTTGCTGACGAGATTGCTTCCAACTACGGTTATGAAACTCGCAAAGAAGTAAGAAGCAAGATCTTTTTCTATAGCCAGTGCAGAGATCAGATAATGTCCATAATCCTTTTCGAATGCATGCATTATGATGAATAGATTGCAGAAAAATAAAAGAAGACCACCATCTACTTTTGCAAGAGCTTTTCTTGGATCGATTCCGCCAATCAAGAAAATTAAAGCTGCTCCAAGGAGTGCAGAGATTGAGATCGGATAAACTTCCAGAACGAAGAGAACTAAAACAAAAATGAATACGGAAAGAGTCTTGATCGCTAACTTTTGATCTATTCCCACATCAGTTCTTGTCACCTTGAAGTTCTTGAAGTCATTGCGATAGATGAGGTAGATCAGCAAGAAGTTAGGAATCAAACAAATTGCGCTGATCGGAGCTATGTTTTGTGCAAATTCCAAAAAACTCATTTTTGAGCTCATTCCAATCAACATGTTCTGAGGGTTGCCAATGATCGTTGCTGCGCTTCCTATGTTTGCAGAAGTGGCAAGAGCTATCAAGAGCGGTATTGGATTCAAATTGGAAGCCATTGCAATGCGAACTACTACAGGAGTCATGAAGACGCAAATCGTGTCGTTAACGAAGAGAGCGGAAAGAAAAGCTGAAGAGAGAATCAAGATTATTAGAAGTCTCTTGCTGTTCCTTGAAATGGCTAAAAGACGCATGGCAAGATAATCAAAAAACCCCGCAATTCCAAGATAAGCGGTCAAAACCATCATTCCAAAAAGCAGAACAATAGTGTGAAAGTCTATAGCTTCTATAGCTTCATCAAAGCTCATAATTCCAAGAGAGAGAATTAAAGCTACTCCAATCGTTGAAGCTGCGGGGCGAGATAGGCTAAACTTTCCTATGTTCTGAATTGCTATGAGCGCATATGTAAGAAGGAAGATCAGCAAAGTTATGAGCGGGGTCACCGTAAATAAAAATGGGGAAGATATATAAAATTATTTTCAAGATAAAATCATTATGGTGTCCCCTGTTGAAACTTTATCTCCTGGTTTCACCAAGATCTTTTCCACGACCCCCTCAAATGGTGAAGAGATCGGATTCTCCATTTTCATAGCTTCAATAACTGCTACATTTTCACCAATTTTAACAGATTCTCCTTCTTTTTTCAGGATCTTTGTCACAACTCCTACCATTGGGGCTTTTATAGCTTTATCTCCCTTTTTCTCTTTCTTGACTTCTTTTACGATCTTTGCACTCTTTTTCATGCTGATCTCTCTACTCAACTCGATGATCGCTTTCTTTCCATTTACTACCACTTCGAATTTGCCTGGAGAAACTTCTAAGACTTCAACTTCGAACCTTCTATCCCCTATTAATACCTCGTATCTCAATCTCTCACCCTTGCAGAGATCTTCCAGATCTTAGGAGTTTCCCCAAGTTCCACCAAGTTCTCTTTATCCCTAAGATATCTATGAATCGCGATCAAGGAAGCAACAAATTCTTCTGGCTCCATATCGATCACATCGGGATACAACTATGCTTCTTTTGTGGAATCTTTTTCTTTTTGCTTTCCAAAATTCTTAGTGAGGACACAAGTTTCACTCTTGTGAATTTTGGATCTATTATGTCATCCACATGACCTTTCGAAGCTAAATCGTATGGATTTGCAAATTTCTCGAGATACTCTCTAACCTTTCTCTCCCTAACTTCATCCTTATTCTCCGCTTTTTCGATCTCCTCTTTGAACAAGATCTCTGCAGCTCCTTCTGGTCCCATCACGGAGATCTCTGCGGAAGGATAGGCAAAAACGAGATCTACACCGAGATGCTTGCTACCCATAGCTATATAAGCTCCACCATACGCTTTCCTGACTACGATCGTGATCAGCGGAACTGTAGCTTCGCTGTATGCAAAAATGACTTTGGCTCCATGCCTTACAATTCCACCAAATTCCTGATCGATCCCAGGCAAATAGCCTGGAACGTCAACAAATGTAACTATCGGAATGTTAAAAGAATCACAGAACCTTACGAATCTGGCGATTTTATCGCATGCGTTTATATCAAGACATCCTGCAAGGCTTTTCGGATTATTTGCAACGATCCCAACACTCCTACCATCGATCCTTCCAAAACCAATTACAGCATTGGGTGCAAAATTTTCCTGCAATTCGAGGAAATTATGCTCATCCAATACGCTCCTTATTATTTCTCTCATATCATATGGTTTCATCGGATCTTCTGGAATCACCTCGTAGATCTCTGGAGTTACTCGAGAAGGTAGATCCTTCGTCTCAACAATCGGTGGATCTTCCAAGTTGTTTAAAGGAAGATAGCTTAAAAGTTCTCTTATCCTCTCAATTGCCTCAAAATCGTCTTCAGCAACTATATGACAAGTTCCACTTCTCGTGGAATGATTCTGCCAACCTCCAAGTTCAAAGGCTGTGATCTCTTCTTCTACAACCGCTCTAATGATCTGAGGAGGTGTTATGAACATGTAGCAATTTGGATTCTTTGTCATGATCACGAAATCGCCTAAGGCTGTAGCAAATACCGCTGAACCTATGCACGGACCAAGAACCGCATTGATCTGCGGAATCACACCACTTGCCATAGAGCTTCTGAGAAATAACTCTCCATAGCCCTTCAAAGCATCCACTCCCTCTTGAACTCTTGCTCCAATGCTATCGTGAAGACCAATGATTGGTATTCCGAGTTTCAAAGCGAGATCAAAAAGATTTGCGATCTTTAAGCCATGTCTTTCTCCAAGAGAGCCGTCTAAGATCGTAAAATCTTGGGAAAAAACAGCTACTGGACGTTTGTCAATAGTTCCATAGCCAGTTATTACGTTTTCTGGAAGCTGTGCTGAGCTTCCTGCGAAGATGTTGAGTTCAACAAAACTACCAGGATCAAGTAGAGTCTCGATCCTTTCCCTGGCTGTTAGTTTTGCTAATTCATGCTGTTTATCTGCCTCCTTACTACTATACATTCTCCTGATCTTCTCCTTTTTTCTTATCAAATCTCTTATGAGCTCTTCTCTCATTCTATCACTCTCTTCTCTGCTACCCACCCTTTTAAATTTATTCTTTTCGTAACAGAAACTGGAAAGTTTATTTAATCTCAAGTAGAGTATGTATACCGATGAAACCTCGAGGGCCCTGACCAGCCGCGGGATGGAGCTCTCGCAACCGCGAGCAATGACTATCCTTTCGCTCCCTCAGGGCACATTTAATCTATTATTTTTTGTCCTTCAATTTCTTTGCTTTAAATAGGGGAAAATTCATATACTGAAAAATTACGATAATTTTCATGCGTGTTTTATTGTTGGCAGCTCTGATTTTAGTAGCTCAGGCAAGTGCATTTGTTCCAGAGCAGTGGAGTGGAGACGGTAACAACTTGAACCTTGCAGTATTAAGGCCTGGAGACATAATTCTTTGCAGGGGTTGTGCTGGATGGCTTGAAGAAAATTTTGGAGGGATAGTTGGCTACTGGAGACATGCAGCAATGTTTATAGGCAATGGACAGATGATCGAAGCTTGGAAAGATGGTGTTAGAGTTGTTCCAGTTTCTATGGTTAATAGGGCGAGCGAAGTTGCTGTTTACAGAGTTTCAACCAGCGATGCGGTGAGATCGGCTGCGATCAATTGGGCTCTCACAAAAGTTGGACTTCCATATGACTACAAGTGGTTAACATACGTTGGAGGAAAAGAAATAGAGGGGAACAGCTATTACTGCAGTGAGCTGATCTGGGCAGCATATCTAAAAGCAGGTGGACCAGATATCGATCAGAATCCAGGATTCAGCTTGAGATATGGTTGGAATGTAGCCCCACAAGAACTTGCAGACGATGGAGATACTTATTTAGTTGCTCGTGCAAGTTAATCCATTTTTATCATTTTTTAGCTATTTTTAGAGTGAGTTCTTAGAAAAATTCCTTCTTAAGCAACCTTTAGAAGGGGACGATGAGCTTTTTGCTAAAACAAAATAGAATTTTTATCTCCAATGGATAACCAAATGCTATGAAGATCGCTATAACCGGCAGACCTGGCATAGGAAAGACAACAGTTTGTCTAAAAGTATATAATGCTCTAAGAGATAAAAAAAGGATCTCAGGTTTTATTACCAAGGAGGAAAGAAAGGATGGAGTAAGAGTTGGATTCAAGTTGATCGATCTTTCAACAAATTCTGAGGCAAAACTCGCGAGAGTTGGAAAAGGAAAGATAATGGTTGGTAAATATGAGGTTTTACTGGAAGATTTTGATGATTTCCTTGAAAGACTCGATCTAAGCGGAGAACTTGTTATAATTGACGAAGTCGGACCA
>JANXDV010000049.1 GCA_025058955.1 Archaeoglobaceae archaeon
ATGAATGATGAATACCAACTTAACCTACACAAGATTCTCCAACATGCTGCGAGAGTTCATGACGAGGTTGAAGTTATATCCTATCGAACTCTCCAAAATGGAAACGTTCACACTTTTAACTATCTCCAGATCTATGAAAGAGTTTGTGCGATGGCAAATGCTCTTGAACAGCTCGGAGTAAAACCTGGAGACAGAGTTGCAATTCTTGGATGGAACGATCACAGATACTTCGAGAGCTACTTCAGCGTTTCTGGAATTGGAGCGGTTTTGGTGCAGTTAAATATTCGTCTACACTTGAATGAGCTTGCATACATAGTGGAGCATGCTGGAGCAAAAGCGCTATTTTTTGACGATACCCTCGCAGAATTAGCAGAAAGATTAGCAGAGAGACACAAATTTGAGTTTTTCGTCTTAATGAGCGATAAAAACCCTGAAGAAGTAAAAACAAAAATTAAACCGCTTTACTCATATGAAGAGCTAATAAGAAAGAATTCAAAGAAAAGAGACTGGAATGAGATCGATGAGAGATCTGCAGCAACCGCCTGCTACACCGCAGGAACCGCAGGAAATCCAAAGGGAGTTTTTTATTCTCATCGATCACTCATTTTGGTGGCAATGACATCCGCTTATATGTTCGGTTTTACGAATTCAGATGTTTATTTACAGATCGTGCCTTTTTACCATGTTAATGGCTGGACATCTCATTTGGCATGTCCTATGGTAGGAGCAAAGATCATACTCCCCGGATTATACAATCCCGTGCATTTGACAAACATAATCTTGAATGAAAAGGTTACGATAACCTCTGGAGCACCAGCAATACTTTCTCCGATCCTGGAAGTGGTAAAAAGAATTGCACCAAATGCAAGACTTGAAAGGCTGAGACTAATAAGTGGCTCAACAGAACCTCCATTGGAGATGCTGAAAAGCTACGCTGAAATAGGAGCAAAAGTGATTCATGCGTATGGTGCTACAGAAACGTCTCCTCTTGCCAGCGTCAATATTCCAAAGCCCAAGATCTTGGCAAAAAGCGAAGAAGAGCGATGGAATCACATGAAAAAACAAGGTTACTTTGCTTTTGGAGTTGAAACAAAGTTGGTAGATCCTTCGAGTGGAAAAGAACTGCCTTGGGATGGAAAAAGTGTTGGAGAACTTTGGCTTCGAGGACCTTGGATCATAAAAGAATACTACAACGATCCAAGGACAAAAGAAAGTGTGACTGAAGATAAATGGTGGAAAAGCGGTGATGCTGGAACAATAGATGAGCTCGGATATTTCCATATCGTAGATAGACTAAAGGACATAATAAAGAGTGGTGGAGAGTGGATTCCGAGTGTGGATCTTGAGAAAAATCTAATGAGCCATCCTTATGTGTATGAGGCGGTGGTTATAGGAGTTCCACATCCAAGGTGGGGAGAGAGACCTTTAGCACTCGTTGTGTTGAAAAATCCGCATAAAAATAAGCCCAAAGAACAAGTTGAGACTGAATTGCGGGAACATTTGCTTAAGAGATTCGCGAGATGGCAATTGCCAGACAAGATCTTCTTCGTTGAAGAGATTCCGAAAACGAGTGTCGGAAAGATCAACAAAAGATTTTTGAGAGAAAAATATAGAGATGTTTTCTTGAAGTAATAGTAATTTTTATTATTTATACTTCAAAAAAATAGTTTTTCTGAGACTTTAGCTTCAATAATAGTTAAGAATTTTTGACTTTTCAAAATATTTGAAGATTTAGATTATTTTTCTTGCCAAATTGAGACGAGCTAAAAGCAAAAATCTTAAATGCAACACTAAAAATCGAAAAATCATGAAAATGGGAAAAATGATGATCGGATTAGGATTGATCCTTGCGGTAGTATTACTTGGATGCACAGAAACACCTAAGCCCGCACCTACTCCAGTTCCTACACCAATTCCAACCACTCCAGTTGAAAAGACACCAGTGATTACAACTCCTGTTCAAACTACACCAATTCCCACCACTCCAGTTGAAAAGACGCCGGGGGTTGTGACCACGCCTCCAAGATTGACTGGAGAAATAAAAGTTTGTGCACTCTACGATACGAGAATTCCCGCATTTAAAGCAAATGTAGAAGCTTTAAAACTTGCCATTGAGGAAATAAATGCTCAGGGAGGAATAATGGGTAAAAAGCTTGAATTAATCCATCAGGACACTCAGAGAAAAGTAGACATAGCAATTACCGCTTACAGAAGCGCCGTAATAGAAAAAGGATGCAAAGTTGTCTTCGTTGAGGGAGTCTCTGAAGAGGTCATGGCTCTTCTTGAAGAGGGAGCAAAAATTTACCATAGCAATCCACACATAATGATCTCATCGCAGGCAGGCATGGAGTCAACGCTTAAGGTTATAGAGGACTACGAAAAGTATAAGTTCTTCTTTAGAAGCTTGCCTTCAGACCCAGAGATGAACTACAAGGTTACAAAAGTCTTCTTCGATATAGCAAAGGATGTCATTGGAGCAAAGAAGGTTGCCTTGCTCTTAGAGGATGCTGCTTGGACGAAATGTGCAAGAGAAGGTTGCACTTATAACACAAAGTTCGGAACCGTAGGCTCAAAGGCTATGAAGGATTGGGTTAAAGAGGAGTATGGGCTTGAGGTTGTTTATATTTCAAATCTGGCAGTTGGAGAGAAAAACTTCTTACCAATTCTTGAAACTGCTGCAGCAAGAGGTGCGGAGTTTATATTCGTGCTTTCGAGCTGGTATACTGATACAACGACTTTGACTAAGCAATGGGCATCTTCGAGTGCGAGAAACATTCCAATAGCATTCTTCGGCGGAACCGCACAGTGGATGACCGCATGGAATTTAACTGGTGGTGCTTCGCTGGGAACCATAGTGATGACATACGACTATGAAGCTATTCCTTTGGCAAATCCGAATACTGCGGGAGTTATAAAGAAGCTCCATGAAAGGGGCATATCTCTCGACACCTCAACACATTATGCTTATTCAGAACTGATGAGAGTTAAGGAAGCGATGGAGAGGGCAGGAAATCCTGAAGATATAGACGCTGTAATAAAAGCAATGGAAGAACTTGAGTTCAAGAACCATACGATCCATAGAGCGGAATATATGTTCTTCGGCTACAAGAATCCGAATTTCCATTCCTATACTGGTGGTCCAACGATGATCGCACAGTTCCAATGCAACGGAAAACCAGTCTACATCGTTCCCAGTGATGTTCTTGCCAAAGGTGGCTACGTTGAAGAGTCGCAAAAGGTTCAGCCTGATGCTTACAAGTCTCCTGCAGAGCTTAGAAAGATCTGTAAGTAATCAAATAGTAATCAATATAAATCATCTTCTTCTATTTTTATTATACCACTCAAGTCAAACTAAAAGCGCTTTTGTTATTTTAGCCAATTAAATTGAAGTCATAAGAGTGATCTCCAAGAAGTTTGTCTCTTCAGGCATAGCGGAGTGGCAAACCACAAATTTTAAATACAACACAAAAGCGTAAAAAATCATGAAGTTGAAGAGAGAAATCATGAAAAAATGGAGTGCTATAGTGATGTCTATTAAATTCGCAAATAAAAAACGAGAAGGTGGTTAACGTGATAGCCGAGGTTTCGTTGATCGTTGCCTATACCTTTATCTTTGGCTCAATGTATCTGGGAATTGCTCTCGGCTTTACATTAACTACAGGCGTGCTAAGAGTCTTTAACTTGGCCTATGGAGCAATCTTCCTCATTGCAGTGTATGGCACATGGATGTTCTGGAATGATGTGGGCTTTGGACTCATAGAGTCGATCGTGCTATCAATTGTTCTTGTCTCAGTGTTCACATATGCGGTTTATAGGATCGTGATCCTCAAGTTCGCAGAATTGGAAGACTACATGCTGGCTGCATTGGTTGCAGTTTTTGTCATAGTTGAAGAGCTGATCGCTTACTTCTATCCAGAGATTGTGGGAGTTTACATTCCTACAACGATCTATGGTGAACTTGTTCCCTTCGGAGAAGCAAACATTCCTGGACAATATGTTGTAACTGCATTCGTTTCTCTTGCACTTTTAGCGATCTACCTGCTGTTCTTCACAAAAACTAAAAACGGATTCATAATGAGAGCCATAAGCCAGGACATGTTTGCATCAAAACTTGTTGGAGTGAATTTCAACAGAACTTTTGCTTTGGCTATGATCATCGCTTCAATACCTCCAGCGATCATAATGCTACTGATCTCCCCAATTTGGGCATTGAATCCCTACATTGGTTGGAGTGTTTTCACCATTGCCATTCTCGTTGCAGTTCTTGGAGGATTAGGTAACTTAAAGGGAAGCATTATGGCTGCATATATCATTGGTTTCATACAGGCTTTCGTTGGCTTCCTGTTGGATCCCAGACTGATGCTCCTGATCGCATTGATCGTTGTTATGATTGTGCTGATAGTGCGCCCGAAGGGGTTGGCTAGGGCGGAAACAATATGGTGATGAGATATGCCAAAAATTGAGCCGAGAAGGGGTAAGATCGTAATACACTTGCTCGGTAGGAAATATGAATGGACTGTCGAGCCAAGATACTGGAGAAATCCAATGATAGGGCTTGCACTCTGGTTAACTCTGCCATTGCTTATATATGCTACAGCAACCTCTGTCTTCCATTACCATCCGATAGCATTGTTGTCAACCCTGATCTTTGCAAATCTTCTCATAATGATGGCGGTGCCCTTCAACCTTCAAGTGATCGGCACAGGTCGTCTGAGCTTTGGACCTCATTTCTTCTTAGCTGTAGGTGGCTACACTGCAGCATTGCTGAGCAGAGATTATGGAGTTAGTCCATTGCTCACTCTACCAGCAGCGTTTTTCATGGGAGCAATTATAGCCCTTGCAATAAGTCCGATCACAATAATTTCAAGAGGTGTTTACTATGTGCTGATAACAATGTTACTGCCCTTTATCTTGGGAGAGATCACCTATTGGCGTTCCGATATCTTCGGTGCTGAAACTGGTATTCCAAACGTTGAGCTACTATTCCACACAACCGGAAATGTGACCTTAGACGTTCTAATCTTCGTTTACGTCTCGTTGGCAATAGCATTAGTCTTCTTGTTCTTCGTTGATAGGACTCTAAGATCGAGGTATGGTCTGATGATGGGAGTTATAAACGAGGACGAGGATGTTGCACTCTCTTATGGCATAAATGTTCGATGGATAAAGATCGTAACCTTCACACTTACAAGCGGAGCGATGGCTATCAGTGGATGGTTCTTAGCACATTATCAAGGCTCATTCTCAGGACCAGTATGGCTTATGCCCTCTTTCCTGATCATGGTGCTTCTAACCGCAACTCTTGCTGGAAAAGGAGCGATATATGGTGTAGTCGTAAGTGCCTACATCGTTGCAACGCTTAGAGAAATTACAAGAGTTAGCTTGGGCGAATTCTCAGTTGTAGTGCTCTTCCTAATCTTATTAACTCTGCTATACTTCCTAAGAGAAGGCTTCTGGGGACTTTACAGGAAGAGAAGATACAGAGAATACGAGCCGAGCATTAGAGTTAGGAGGAAGACGTGAGGTGATCGAAATGCTTAAGGTCTCGAACCTAACAAAAAGGTTTGGAGGGATTATAGCGGTTAACGATGTGAGTTTCGAGATAAAAAAGGGAGAAATTGTTGGACTAATTGGTCCAAACGGAGCGGGAAAAACTACACTGGTCAACTTGATCTCTGGATTTTACTCTCCTGATCGTGGAAAAATAGAATTCAATGGGAAAAATATAACAAAAATGAGAATGGATGAAAGGGCTAAACTTGGAATTGCGAGAACATTCCAGAATCCAAGGGTTATCCCCAATATGACCGCACACATGAACGTTCTCTACGCGATCCTCGGAAGTGAGCATGGAAAAGAGCTTACAATGACTGAAGCGGGAGCAGAAGCTATATACTATCTTGATCTCTTTGGACTGTTGAAGAAAAGAGATGTTTTAGCTGGAGATCTTGCTATATACGAGCTGAGATTGCTTGAACTTGCGAGAGCTTTGGCTTTAAGACCTAAACTTCTATTAGTAGACGAGGCGATGGCAGGATTAAATCCAGCAGAAGCGGAAGCGGTTTCAAAGCTCATTAACAGAATTCGAAATGAGTTTGATCTGACGATAATGTGGATCGAGCATGTATTGAAAGTTATAATGAGATCTGCTGAGAGAGTCCTTGTGATGCACTATGGAAGACTCATTGCTGACGGAAAACCAGAAGAAGTCGTTAAAAAACCTGAAGTTATTGAAGCCTACATAGGGGAGGAAGAAGTATGATGAGCGTTGAGGATTTAGAAGTTTGGTATGGAAAGATACTCGCTGTAGATGGAATATCTATTAAAGTCGAAAACGGGGAAATAGTCGGGCTTATAGGACCAAATGGGGCTGGAAAAAGCACAATAATGAACTCTATAATCGGCGTTGTAAAGCCGAAGAAGGGTAAGATAAAATTGAACGGTGACGACTTGATAAACCTGCCGACCTATGAGATAATAAAGAAGGGGGTGACAATTGCTCCAGAGGGCAGAAAAATATTTCCATTTCTAACAGTCGAAGAAAATCTGCTAATGGGGGCTATAAATGGTGAAGCTTGGAAGAAAAGGAAGAGTTCTCTGGAATTCATATACTCTAAATTCCCGAGATTAAAGGAGAGAAGAATGCAATTAGCGGGAACTTTGAGTGGGGGAGAGCAACAGATGCTTACAATTGCGAGAGCATTAATGGCTTCGCCAAAACTTCTGCTGATCGATGAGCCGAGCTTAGGTTTAGCTCCAAAGATCTCTTTGGAAGTCTACAAGCTCATCAAGTCCTTAAGAGATGAAAACAAGATCACGATACTCCTTTCTGACCAAAACGCAAAGAGAGTTCTTCAAATAAGCGATCGAGCCTATATTATTGAAAACGGAAGAATAAGGATGTCGGGCTTGAGTGAGGAGTTGGCTAAAAATGAAAACGTAAGGAGGGTGTATTTAGGCTTATGACGGACTATTTCAGTTATATGGATTCTTTATTTAGGGAAGGAGAGAAAAGAGAGCCACCATTGAAAGGACTAAAAGTAGTTGAGCTGACACACTTCGTTTTTGGACCAAATGTTGGCAAGATCTTAGCTCAATTTGGCGCTGAAGTTGTAAAAATAGAGACGCCTGGAGAAGGTGAGAGATATAGACTTGCAGCAGTATTTGGCAGATACTACAATAGAACGAATCTTGTCTATGGGATACAAAATGCGAACAAGTATTTCATCGCTGCGGACGCAAGAAATCCAAAGGCAAGAGAGCTTATATTCGAGCTTGCAAAGAGAGCGGATGTTTTCGTTGAGAACTTCAGAGCGGGATTAGCTGATGCGATGGGTGTTGGATATGCTCAGATCAGCAAGGTAAATCCAAAGATCATATATGTCAGCTGTTCTGGATTTGGACAATATGGTCCATTGAGCAAAGCTCCAAGCTTCGACGTTGCGGCACAAGGTGTTGCATCACTTGCGGTAAAGACTGGTTGGGAGGGTGTTGAAGAATTCTACAAATTGCCAGATTACTTTGGTGACTACCTTCCGTCAATGATGGTGGTTTTTGCTGTCTTGAATGCTCTCTACTATCGAGAAAAAACTGGCAAAGGGCAGTATATCGATGTCTCACAGACTGAAAGCTTGGTAAGATTTTTGTATGATATTCCATACTTCAGCCTTACTGGACAGGAGATTGGCAAGACAGGAAACATAGATCCATGTGCAAGTCCCTCTGGGATCTTCAAGACCGCTGACGAGAAATTCGTAGCAATATCGATAATGACTGAGAAACAATTCAAAGCACTTGCAAGTGTAGTTAATGGCTTAAGAGTTGAAGACAGATTTAAAAAGGAAAAGATCAAGGAGTTGAATAAGATCGTTGAGGAGTGGGTTGCGAAACATACTCTTAACGAGATCATTGAGTTTGCCAAAAAACTTGGCTTTCCCGCTTCGCCAGTTTTAGACGATGTAGAGGTATTCAAAGATCCATGGAGATGGGAAAGAAAGAGCATAATAAAGCTACTTGATCGCCTCTATGGTGAAATTCCTGTTCCTGGAGCATTTGTGGCAATGAGTGCTACTCCTGGGCAAATCAAGTGGATCGCAAGACCAGTCGGTTATCACAATAGGTTAATACTTAAAAAGTGGCTT
>JANXDV010000004.1 GCA_025058955.1 Archaeoglobaceae archaeon
CAAAGTCCTGCGATCTCAAAGTCATCGAGTCTTCCAATTTTTTCCAAGTAATCCATGATTGGTCTGGAATACATGACATTGTGTCCAACAACGCAGATCACGGGTTTCTTTGTGTCAACTATTCCAAAACCAGTTGGCACTAAATCTGTGTCAGGCTTTGCCTTTGGAAAGCCAAAGGCAACGATTTGAGCTATATCCGCAACTTCCATGCCCACATGATCCGCCATGCTCACATGCATTGCCTTGCTTTCAAAGTCCGCAAAGCTTTCCTCGTTGCCAATGTGGGTTGAATGTAGAACCTTTACAATTTCCTTCTCAACCCATTCCAATGCTTTTCTCAGATCTCCGAGTGTTTTTGGCTTTATTCCAATCACAGTCCTCATTATCGGAGCTTCTATGTTCACCTCTCCACCCAAGTCGATGGGAAAGTCTTCTCCGTATTCTTCGATCAGATGATCCACAAGATGCCTTGCATGAGCGGTGTGCGAGGAGGTGCCAATGCAACAGGCAATGGTTACAAGCCTTGCTTTCGCAGTTTTAAGATCAATTCCGCATGCACCCTTCTTGTTGAAAGATAGATCACATGGCCCCATTGTGCAAAGGGTGCAGAAGTCTTGGAGTGGAGCGTAGAATGGTTGATATCTCTCAATCAACTTTTGATCCCATTTTCTTAGTTCAACAATTCCGGGCTTTGGTGTTGGTCCAAGAGCTTCCCATTCCTCTTCCTCCTCAATTTCTCCGATCCTTATGCTTACATTTCTTAGCTCATCTACAAAAACTCCCTTTTTTAGCTCAAACATGGTCTCACCAGAATAAATTTGGAGGAGCACCCTTATATACTCAACTCGCTTTTTCTATATTAAAAAATTTTATTTTTGTGTTACTTACTCTTACATTTCTTATTTTTAATGATATTTGACTTCGCAATTGAGCTCAAGCTTTATTTATAGCCTGAGCGTAATTCATTTGTGCGTGTATCCATTGAAACCTATGGTTGCACAATGAATCAAGCGGACTCCGACATAATGAGAAAGTTAATCGCGGAGAAGTTCAGATTAGCCCCGACTGAGGAGGCAGAAGTTGTGGTGATCAACTCTTGTGGTGTAATTGATTTTACTGAGAGGAAGATAATTAGGAGGATCTTAGAACTTAAAAATGCTGGGAAAAAAGTTGTTCTTGCTGGATGCCTTCCAAGAATTTCGAGATCTGCAATAGAGCTTGCTGACTCAGCAATATCTCCTGACAATGTAGACAGGATCGTGGAAGCTATAAATTCCGTCTTTAATGGTGGGATCAGGATTTTATCTTGGAGAGATTTAGATAAAACTTGTCTTCAAAAGCTTAGAAGCAGAGATAACGTGATCGCAGTAGTCTCAATATCTGAAGGATGTCTTGGACACTGTTCTTTTTGTGCAACAAAGTTTGCAAGAGGAAAACTTAGAAGTTTTTCTCTCGAAGGGATAGTTAAAGAAGTAGAAGAAGCGGTTAAAAGTGGTTTTAAGGAAATTCAGCTGACCGCACAGGATACAGGATGCTATGGATTAGATAAGGGAGAATTCCTTCTTCCAAAACTTTTGGAGGAGATCAGCAAGATCGATGGAGAATTTAGGGTTAGGGTTGGGATGATGAATCCCCAGCATGCAAAAAAACAGCTCGATTCTCTGCTAAAAGCCTTTGAGAGTGATAAGATCTACAAGTTTCTCCATCTTCCCGTTCAGCATGGAGACAACAAGATCCTTGAGGATATGAGAAGAGACCATTCTGTTGAGGATTTTTTAGAAGTTGTAGAGAGTTTTAGAAAGAATTTTGAGATAACGCTTTCAACGGACATAATCGTTGGTTATCCTACCGAGACTGAGGAGTCCTTCTGGAAAACCTACGAGCTTTTAGAAGAAGTTAAGCCTGATATTGTGAACATAACAAGATTCTCTAAAAGAAAAGGCACCACAGCGGAGAAATTAAAGGAAATTCCAGGCTGGATCGTTAAGGAAAGATCGAGAAAGCTGACAGAGCTCAGTATTAGGATCGGGCTTGAAAATAACAAAGAATTTTTAGGAAAAGAGCTCAAAGTTTTGATCACGAGTTCAGGGAAAAAATGGATGTTATCGAGATCAGACTCCTACAGAGCGGTGATAACTGTAGGAGAACTTGGAGTTACTAAGATCGTTAAAATTGGAGCATTTAGACACAACTATCTGCTTGATGAGGAACTTTTAAACAAAAACGGAATTTTTTAAAATAAAAAAACTTAAAAACGGCAAAAACTTCATGTCATCATGAAAATAAAGAAGGTTGCAGTTCTTGGAGCGGGAGAAATGGGACATGGAATTGCAGAGAACTGTGCAATGGTAGGCTATGAGGTATGGCTTAGAGCAAGAAGACAGAGCTCTTTGGATGATGCGATGAATAGGATCCGCGAAGGTCTTATTAAACTGCAGAAAAAGGGTGCTATTAAGGATGCAAATGAAGTGCTTTCAAGGATCCACACAACAACCGATTTAAAAACAGCTGTTGAGAATGCGGATCTTCTTATAGAGTCAATTCCAGAAGTATTTGAGGAAAAAGTTCAACTCTTTGCAGAATGCGATAAGATTGCTAAGCCTGAATGTATTTTTGCCACGAATACATCGACTATGAGTATTACGAAGCTTGCAAAAGCTACAAAGAGAGAGGACAAGTTCATAGGAATGCACTTCTTCACTCCAGTTGTGATCATGGAGATCGTTGAGCTAACCAGGGGAGAAAAAACGAGCGATGAGACGCTGAATGTATGCATTGAATTTCTAAAGAGCATGAAGAAAATCCCCATCGTGCTCAATAAGGAAACTCCGGGATTCATTGTTAACAGAGTTGTTGCTCCAACTTCTGTGCTGAGATTATGCATTATAGAAAACGGAATAGCTACACCCGAAGAGGTTGATGCTACTTATAGGAAAGCGGGCAACGTAATTGGGCTTTTTGAACTCTGGGACTATCTTGGCTTAGACGTTGTGTGCAACGCGATGAAATACTACTCTCAAGCATTAAGCCCAGATTATGAGCCAAAATATCTTGAGAAGATGGTTAAAGAAGGTAAACTGGGTAAGAAAAGTGGCCATGGATTTTACGACTGGAGCAAAAGACCTGAGATAGATCTAAGCAAGGCAACAGAGAGAGTGGATGTTAGAGATTTCATATTCTTAGAAATAAACGAAGCGGTAAAGCTCGTTGAGCTCGGGGTTGCGGATCCAAGAACGATCGATACCGCGATCAAGTTAGCCTATGCAAGAAAGAAGGGACCATTTGAGATCGCAAGAGAGTTTTCAGAACAGCAGATCTCAAAAAGACTTGAAGAGCTGGCAAAGAAGTTTGGAAAGAAGATCTTTGAGCCAGCAGAGACAATAAAAAAGGGCAAACTAAAAGAGCTGATTGATCAATACTACAAATAAAATTTTTAAGCAAAGAGCAAATCTTTTTTTCGGTGATCAAATGCCAATCCTCTGGTTGAGTGATGTGGATAAAAATGATATCCCAGTAGTTGGTGGTAAAGCTGCAAACCTCGGTGAACTTTTAAGAATCGAAATTCCTGTTCCAGAGGGGTTTGTAGTTGACGCAAGAACTTTTAAGGATTTTATAAATAGAGCGAATTTAAAAGACAAGATCTACAGCATACTTCAAAATCTGAACGTTGAAAATACCGAAGAGCTGAATAGAGTGTCAGAAGAGATCAGGAGAATGATCTCAAAGGCAAAGATGCCAGAAGATGTGGAAAAGGAAATAAGAAGAGCTTACAAAGAGCTTGGAAATGGTAAAGACGTATACGTTGCGGTAAGGAGTTCAGCAACAGCTGAAGATCTGCCAGATGCAAGTTTTGCAGGACAGCAGGATACTTATTTGAACGTAAAAGGAGAAGAAGAGGTTGTTAACAAAGTCAAGGAGTGTTGGGGGAGCCTTTTCACTCCAAGAGCAATTTATTACCGTGTTCAAAAAGGTTTCAGGCATGAAGATGTGAGCATAGCAATTGTTGTTCAAAAAATGGTCAACAGCGAAAAGAGTGGGGTGATGTTCACTTCTCATCCCGTAACTGGAGAAAAAGTTTGCATAATCGAAGCAGTCTTCGGTTTAGGAGAAGCAATTGTTGGAGGGCTTGTGACTCCCGACACCTATGTATATGACAGGCTCAAGAAGAAACTTGTAGAGGTTAAAATTGCAGAAAAAAAGTTCATGATTGTAAGAAAGAATGGAAATGACAAAGTTGAACTTGGAGAGAGAGGAAAAGAAAGGGTTTTATCAGATCTGGAAATAAAAAGGCTCGTAGATCTCGGAGAAATAATTGAAGAGCACTATGGAAAACCCCAGGATGTTGAATGGGCTATTGAGGGAGGAGAAGTTTACATAGTCCAATCAAGACCAGTAACAACGATAAAGACGAAGGAAGAAAAAATCGAAGTTGAAGAAACAGGAAAAATTTTACTTAAAGGTTTAGGAGCTTCTCCAGGAATTGCGGTGGGTGAAGTGCGAATAGTTCAGAGTGAAAAGGATATATCGAAGGTTAAGGAAGGTGACATTCTCGTAGCGGTGATGACTACACCAGACATGGTCCCAGCGATGAAGAGATCCGCAGCGATAGTCACAGACGAAGGGGGTATGACTTGTCACGCTGCAATAGTCTCGAGAGAGCTCGGAGTCCCAGCAGTTGTTGGAACAAAGAATGCTACAGACGTTTTGAAAGACGGTATGGTTGTTACAGTTGATGGAGAAAAGGGAATCGTCTATTTGGGGAGGCTTGAAGTTAGTAAGAAAGAGGAAGCCAAGGCAACTCCGATTTCAGCTCCAATAATTACAGCCACAGAAGTTAAAGTCAATATTTCACTCCCAGATGCAGCAGAAAAGGTTGCCAGAGAAACAAACGCGGATGGTGTTGGACTTTTTAGAATTGAGCACATGGTTCTTTCACTCGATAAGCATCCAATGAAGTTTATCAAAGATGGTGAAATCGACAAGTATGTAGAGCTAATATACAACGAAATGAAAAAAGTCTTGAAAGCCTTCTATCCAAAGCCAGTTTGGATTAGGACGATCGATGCTCCAACTGATGAATTCAGAGCAATGGAAGGTGGTGAAGATGAGCCTGTCGAGGCAAACCCGATGCTTGGCTTTAGAGGGATTCGAAGAGATCTTGCAGAAGAAATGCATTTAAGAGCGGAGATGAGAGCGATCAAGAGGCTTATAGACGAAGGTTATACGAATGTGGGGATCATGCTTCCGCTGATCGTCAGTCCAGAGGAGATCAGAAGGGCAAAGAGTGTGGCCATTGAAGAGGGAATACCTCTCGAGAAGATCGATTTCGGGATCATGGTTGAAACACCTGCTGCAGCGCTGATCATAGAAGATCTTATAAAAGAAGGAATAGACTTCATAAGTCTTGGAACGAATGATCTGACTCAATACACACTTGCAGTTGACAGAAACAACGAAAATGTAGCTTATCTTTACGATGAAACCCATCCAGCGGTGATGAAGCTGATCGAGAGGACTATAAAGATCTGCAAAGAACATGGTGTAAAAACTTCGATCTGCGGACAAGCGGGGAGCTATCCGCATGTTGTGGAGAAACTGGTCGAGATGGGAATTGACAGTGTTTCAGCAAATCCAGATATGGTCCATAAGATCAGAGAAGTTGTTGCAAGAGCTGAAAGGAGAATAATTCTTGAAAAGCTAAGGAACTTGAGGTGAGCTATTTTTTATATATTTTTATATAAAATATTACCAAGTAAAGTGTTGAAGCTATAAATGCGCTGAGCGCACTTGCAGAAATAGGAAGGATCAGTGAAGTGAAAATTCCTGTCATTAAAGAGATCATTGCTATTACAAAAGTAATTATTAAGCTTTGTTTAACACTTCGAGCAAATTCCTTGGCTATTGCAGATGGAGCAATGAAGATCGAATAAGCTAAAATTGCTCCCACAGATCTTATGACCGCAACAACTGAGATCGCAATTATTGTCACAATAATTGCATCAAATAGCTTTGGATTGATTCCAGAGACTCTTGCACCTTCTGGATCAAATAGAAAAAGCAGGAGCTTTTCGTAGAGTAAACCAAAAATTAATACGATCGAGATCGATGAAAATGTAAGATAAAGCAGATCTTGCTCTGTAATAAGGAAAAGATCTCCAAAAAGAAAACTCCAGATCTTTGCAGACATTCCTCGGATTTGGGAAAGAAAGATCACCGCTAAGGACATTGAAAGGGCAAAAGAAATGGCTATACCTGTGTCTATATCACTGAATTTTGAAGTTAAAGAGGCGAGGATCGCAAATGCTATGGCAAAAATAGTTGCCAGCAGAAAGTAGTCTTGCTGAATTCCGAAAGAAGATAGAAGCAAAGATAAAGCGACACCAGCAAGTGCGGAATGGGCTACACTTGTAATCAGAAAAGAAGCTTTTCTAAAAACTGCGAGATTACCAGAAATTGCGACGAGCAGTGAGATTAAGAATGTTGAGAGTAAGATCTTATCCATGGTGATCACTGTAAAGGGGATGAACAAAGCCCTCCTCGCAAGTTATGAGCGGTATTTCAGTCTTGTATAACTTCAGCATGTTTTCCCTTTTGAATACATCTCCAGAACTACCAAATGCAATGAGTTCTTTGTTTAAAAGCATAATTCTGTCTACCGCATGTAATATTGGATTTACATTGTGCAACACCACAATTACCGTTGCATTTATTTTTTCCAAAATTTCCACAATCTTCTCTTGAGTCGGAAGATCTACCCCGTTGAAAGGCTCATCTAAGAGCAATAACTCTGGCTCTCTCATGAGAGCTCTGGCAATTAAGACTCTCTGCTGAGATCCTCCACTTAGCTCTCTGAAAAGCATTTTCATCTTGTCTTCTAACTCCAACTCTTTCAGAATTTCTAAGTTGAGCTCTACGTTGTTCATGGAAAGGACTTTCTCAACACTTAGAGGCAAGTCTAAATTAAGAGAGCTTCTCTGTGGAACGTAGGAGATCTTCTCAAGAACTCTCGGATCTTTTCTCGGATCCATGCCTAAAACCGAGAGTTCACCCTTAGGTTTAAGCGATCCTATAAGACATTTCAGTAAAGTCGTTTTCCCCGCTCCATTTGGACCAAGAACCGCTATTAATTCCCCTTCATTTATTTCAAAAGTTAAATTCTCCAAAGCCTTCTTTTTTCCATAAGAATAGCTCAGGTTTTTCGCCTTGATCGCCATAAAACCACCAAAGCTATCGTCTCAAGCACTACTATCAGAGAAAGGATCTGTTTCCAATAGTCGTATTCAGAAGTCAAGTAGATAGGATTTGAAAGTGAAAATGCATTTGAGATCAACTGGGACTCAAAACTAAGCTCTGAAACGACTTTAACTTTTGCAATTCCGCATCCAACTTCACGAGCGATTTGCTTCGCAATTTCACCTACTTTTGTTTTCTCTTGGTAGTCTGGTATGACAATTATACACTTCTCAAATCGCTTTAAATTCTGAATTTCCATGGCACTAAGACTGATCTCTTCTGGAAAAGCTATTGAGACATTTAAACCAAGAGCTGATATTGCATAGGCAGAATGTGGATCGATTGCAATTAAGTCAAAGTCCTTCAGCTCTTTAACGAGCTTTTCAGCATCTTTTTTTGCATTCATCAAAGATCTTTCAAATTCTCTATAGTTTGCGCTGTAGTATTCCATTTTCTCTGGATCGATTTCAACAAGCTTATTTTTGATCGCAAGAGCAATTTTCAATATATTTTCGGGTAAAAGCCAGTAGGCATGCTTATTATAGCCAATCCCTGGAAATTCAAAAATTGTAGCATTATAATCCGCAAAGTCGAGGCATTTATTCCCGCAGATCTTTTTAATCTCCGCTTCAAATTCTATAAGCTCAGAATTTGCGAGCAACACAAGCTTGGCATTTTGCACCTTCCTAAGATCTTGGTAGCTGAGAGAGAAAAAGTGCGGATCCACTGCAGAGGGAAGAATACTTTCCACTTCTTCTCCAGAGATCCTTTCTGCTAAGTTCTCCAGCTCAGGAATAGAGACGATAATTTTCGCCTCTCCAAGACATATTAAAAGCAGAAGAATTAGAAGACCGGTATTGGTTTTCCGCATGGGCACCTCTCCCTTTTCCCATATCTCTCTTCAATGATCTTTTCAAATTCTTCTCCAATGACTGAGTCTATTCTCGAAGCTTCTTCGCAAACATTTGATTTTTCAACACCAAATTCTTCTAAAAAGCACTCTAAAAGTCTATGCTTTCTCAGGATCTTTTTTCCTTCTCTCAAACCTTTTTCAGTTAAAATAAAACCTTTCTTCTCAACATATATTCCATAACCTAACTCCGAAAGCTTCATGAGCATCTTATGGGCAGTAGATTTTGGGATCTTCAATTTTAACGCAAGGTAACTTGGACCCACAACGTAATCCCCCTCTTCCCAAGCAACGAACAATGTTCGAATTATGAACTCAGTCTCCATATTGGACATTTTTCTACAAGATTTAAAATTTTACTATATACGGCAAAGTATATTTTAATATAATTTAAATTATTTTAAAAATATTTTTAAAAAGATGTTTTCCATCGCAACTTTCTGCTTGGAATTCAAAACCTTCTCTACAGAATGCACAAGAAATTCCGAGAGAATTGCAAAATTCATCAATTTTTTTCAAAATGCCAAAACGCAGATCCTTTTTAAGATACCAGTAGCCCCCAATCTTTTCCCCCTCTACGAAATAAAGCCTTCTTAGTTTTTCCTTTAAAGACGGAATACTCTTGGCGATTCTGCTAAAGGAATCTCGTCTAAGCTTAAGCGTAGAAGTAACAACATGCTCTGGCTCGCAGGCTTCGATTATTTCAAGTTTATTCTCATTAAGGAAGGGGATCACGGGATCAAATCTAAGCACAACTGGTAAAACTTCAGCGATCTTCTTAAAAGCCAAAATTCTTTTTTCACTTGGTGGAGCAAATTTTTCGAGAGGATCACAACCGGTAATTGTCATGCTGATTACCGCATTCATTTCAGACAATAGATCAAGATCGCGAAGCACGAGATCGCTTTTTGTGACGACGAGGACCTTTACGTCAAACTCTTTAAACAATCTCAAACATTCTCTTGTGAGCCCTCTTTCTTTCTCAATTGGCGGATACGGATCTGAGCTATTTGACATCGAAATGACTTCTTTTCCTTTTAGCTCTTCAAGATCTTTTCTTAGCTTCCTTAGAAGGTCTTTCTTCTCTCTAACTTCCCAGAATCTTGGAATATAAGTTGCATAGCAGTAATCACAGCGGTGAGCGCATCCAGTGTAGGGATTGAAGGAAAGCTTAAAACCACAGGTGCAAATTTTTGAGCCCCAAGGGTCGAATGGCTTAAGAACTCTCATATCTCTTTGCAATCGCTTCCATCAGCATAGCACTCAGAACGCCGACAACGAAGCTGTTACCTAAAATTGGTTTTAAGATCTCTGGAAAGAAACTCATAGCACTTTCTGGAATAAAAGTTATTAAAACTGCTAAAAGAACAGGAAATCCTATGACTAAGCCTGAATCGACGTCTTCTACTTTTATCATTGTGAATGCTAACGCAACCTGTGAGCACATTAGGTAGAGAAAAATGGTGCCTATAACTGTTCTCGGAATAGCCCCAAAAATTGAAATAACTGATGGAATGAATGCAAAAATGATTAGAATTACTCCAACTGGCACTAATGGAAATCTGGAAGCACATTTAGTTGTAGAGATCATTCCTGGGCTTAATGTGTAGTTAACCATACCAACGACACCAAAAAAGCCAGAAAAAATGTTAGAGATCCCTGTAAGAGAGACACCTTTTTTGATCCTTTTCTCCATTTCATTTGCCTTCAAAAGTCTCCCTAAGGAATATATTGAGCTTAAATCGTTTATAGCCAATGCCAAATAGCAGATCAGGAATGCGAAAATGAGTTCCACTCGAAAGGAGAAATTAGGGATTAGATCGTAAAAGAAGTTTGTGAACTCGAATTCGGAGATCGCCAATTGCTGGGGAAAAATGATTAGATAGATCGCCGAGCCAAAAAGAAGGGCAAATATGATAATACTCGAATTCCAGAAACCTTTAAGGGTAATGCTAAGGATTATAAGTGAAAGCAGAAGGATCATTGAAAATAGAAAACTGTAGGGTGGAGAGTCATTTAAGATCAGATCCATTATCGCTGGGATTAGAGAAATGGCAACGAGTAGAAGGACAACCGCAACAACTCTTTCTGTAAAAAGACTTCTTAGCAAACTCATTTTTCCAGTCATTGCAAAAATAAATAAAATTGCTCCGCAAATCGCTATAGCGGTATAAATTGCTAAAAGTCCACTTTCAAGGTTTGCGTATATGGCTACTATCAAAACCGCTGAAGGTCCAAATACGAGAGGCAATCGATGTCCAAAGAAGAGCTGTGCGAGTAAACTCATTCCCGCAATGAAGAAAACCTTCTGCAAGTAGATCGTTTTCTCAAATCCACTTTCATATTGAATTTCAGCAACAACTCTTCCACCGATTATGAGGAGCGAAGCTGTCAATGCCAGCCATTGTATACTAATAGCAAGAAATTCTGCTGGTGGTGGTTTTTCTTCTAAATCATATCTCAAATTCACCACTCTTTTTAGCCATTGGATCTTTTAAGTGTTTCGTAACTCTTTTTGGAAAAATTCCTCCATTATAGGAATGGGCACTTTTATCCAATAATTCGATCAGAGATCAAAATTTAGGGCCCGGAGCGGGATTCGAACCCGCCTCTTGGGATCCACAGTCCCAAAGGATAGCCGCTACCCCATCCGGGCCATGTTCGTAGGAATTCATCCGCTGGATATAAATCTGTTTCCGATATTGTGGCTATAGTAGAACTTATTCACGAAAGTCCAATTCTAAAATCTTATATATTTTGTGGAAAAAAGGATCTGTGCTTAAGGAAATGCTAAAAGAGATACTAAGCCCAAAACTGAATGAAGAGGTAATGGCAGCTGTGCTCGTTCCGATTCTCAATTGCAGAGAACCAAAGATCTTGATGATAAAAAGAGGAGAAAACCTCACTCGCAATGCTGGGCACGTTGCTTTTCCTGGCGGAATGCGAGAAGAAGGAGAAGAGGTTGTCGAGACTGCTTTGAGAGAAGTAGAAGAAGAGCTTGGTGTTGAAAGAAGAAAGATCGAAATACTCGGATTTTTAAAGGCACGAGAGGTGAGAGAATACAAGATCCCATTGTGTCCGATCGTTGGGATCACAGATGAGAAAGATTTTAGACCAGATAAGAGAGAAGTGAGCAAGATCCTGATAGATCGCCTCGAAAAAGTTTTGAAATCTCGAAGAGTTACAGATTGGGGGGCAAATTTTGCCTGTTCTGGGGAGCTTGTTTGGGGTGCTTCCAGCAGAGTTTTGGAGGATCTATACATGAGGATCGTTTTTAAATATGGCTCCATCGACGATTTTTTCAAAAAACTGAGGGGTAGTTATGGATCCAAGTAGCGTGAGAAAGAAGATGAATTTTGAGGAATTCATAGAGAAGGTTAAACCTATCGTTGAGGAAGTGCGAATCAACGGAGATAAAGCGGTTCTTAAGTATGAGAAGCTTTTCGATGGTGTAGAGCTCAAAAGGCTTAAGATCAGAAAGAACGAGATCGATTCCGCTTACGAAGAAGTTGAAGACGAACTGATCGACGCTCTTGAGATCGCAAAGGAGAATATAGAAAGATTTCACATGCTCACGAGTGTTGAAAGGGAAATGAAGATCCAATTCGAAGACTGCATAATGGGTAAGATCTACACCCCTTTGGAAGTTGTAGGAGCCTATATTCCCGGTGGAAGAGCAAGCTATCCTTCTACTGCTCTAATGACTGGAGTTCCTGCGAAGATCGCTGGAGTTGAGAAACTCGTGGCATGCACACCTCCAAATTCTAAGGGAAAAGTGAACCCTTTAACGCTTGTTGCATGCGATCTCGCTGGTTTCGATGAAATTTACTGCATTGGAGGCGCTCAGGCTATTGCAGCGATGGCTTATGGAACAGAAAGCGTTCCGAAAGTTCAAAAAATAGTTGGTCCTGGAAATGCCTATGTTACCGCAGCAAAATTGCTCGTTGCTAAGGATGTTGCAATCGACATGCCCGCTGGTCCATCTGAGATCCTCGTGATTGCGGACGATTCAGCAAATGCGGAATTCATCGCCTACGACTGCTTAGCACAGCTTGAGCATGATCCTTTAGCGATCGCAGTGGTTTTGACAACTTCTGAAAGGATAGCCAATGGGGTAAAGAAGATAGTCTTTGAAAAAATGGGTGAAACTAACTTAGTAGTGGAACTCGTTAAAGACATTAACGAAGCAATAAAGCTATCAAATGATTTTGCTCCAGAACATCTATCGCTTATGTGCAGAAATGCGGAAAAATACCTTGAAAAGGTAAAAAATGCCGGAAGCGTATTTGTTGGTGATTTCGCTGGAGTTGCGATGGGCGACTACGCAGCGGGAACAAATCATGTTCTTCCAACCTCTGGTTATGCAAAGATCTACAGCGGTTTAACTGTAGAGAGTTTTATGAAATCAATTACTTTCCAGCAATTAACTCCGGAAACTCTAAAAAGAATCGGAAATGCTGTAATAAAGCTTGCAGAAGCGGAGGGGTTAAAATATCATGCAGAAAGTATAAAAATAAGATTAATTCATTCGAAGAACTCGTAGACGACTTTTTCAAGTTTACCTTCTTCGATCAAGTCTTTTTCCTTCTGAACTTCTCTTTCAAGCTTTTCTAAAGCAACGTGGATCGCATACTCAATCCCCCAGCTCTCTCCACTTGCCATGAAAAGTCCCTTAGCGCTCCAGATCTTGATCTTTGCACTGATCAGTGGGAGACTTCTAAAATGAACTCTTTGCTTCTTTAGGTAAATGTAAACATGTGTCTCCCCAAGAAAGTCCTTGTATTTTCTCATGAATTTTTCAATGTCCTTTATAATTTCCTCTCTCTCAAACTCGTCTGTTGAAATATTCTGAATTACAAACTGAACGCTGATCTCCTTTTTCTCCTGGGACTTCAGGAAGAATTCCAGGATGTCTCTTTTCATCAAAATTCCTTCTGGAATTCCTTCCCTTTCAACAACTACACTCGATATTCTATTTTCCGCCATTAGATCTATGACTTCAGAAATGCTGTCATTTGGTTTTGAGCAAATTGGTGGGGCACTCATTATACTTTCCACCATTATTGAAAGGGCTTTTTCTTTTTCACCGCTGAAATCTCCCATCCTTGCCCTCTTCTTTGGCGATATTACCCTGTCTACTATGTCTTTTCCAGTTAGAACGCCTATGACTTTTCCCTTTTCATCTAAAACAACGACTCTATCCACACCATATCTCTTCATCATCGACAAAGCCTTTCCAACTGTATCAAACCTTCTAACAGTTAAAAATTCCTCTTGCATAAGATCTCTAACCTTTACTCCTTTAAATTCGTCTTTTATAAATTTTATAAAATCATTTATATATATAACTCCATAATTACCATTGAAAGAAACAACGACAAAGGGAGTTGAATCCTCAATGAATCTTCTTGCAACCTTCTCGGGAGATATTTCAGCTAATGGAATTACACCAGTTCTTACAAGTAGAGATCTAACTTTGGTTTCGTGCGGATTTTTCAAAGCCCTCCCTCTAATTAGATCCTTCTCTCTGACTACTCCGAGTATTTTACCATCCTCCTCGACGAGGATCGCATTCGCTTTATCTTTTCCTAACTTTTCAATCAATGGAAACAGCTTCGAGAGCGTCTCTTCGGCGTTTATCATGTAGTATTCTTCCCTAATAAGTTCTCTCAACTCTTCCACATTTATCACCCACAAAAACTAAGCTTTCTTTGACTAAATAGCTTTCGAGAGAATCGAGAACATTAAATTTAATAGGAGAAGAATAAAAAAGAGATAAACGTATTTTTCGCTTTTTCCAGCTAAAACTTCAATTCTATCCTTTAAGCTTCCAAGAACTCTAACTTCTACCGTAGATTCTTTAAATCTGAATTCAAGTTCCTCTAATTTTGCATCTCTACATTTATCCAACAAGATCTCGAGAAGTTCGAAGTCCTTTTCACATCCGCCTGCAGGCTTATAGGATTCCCTAACTCTAACTCCAGTTTTGAAGTGATTGTCTGTAGAGCACACTATTGCCTTGAAGCCGAGACTCTCAAACCTTTTTTCAACAAACTCTCTGAATTCTAAGTCGATATTGTTTGAGTCAAATACAACTATGGCGAATTTTTCATTTTGAAAATCGAGTAGGATCGCGGAGATATAATTTGAAATGCTCTCGGTTTCAGCACTCAATTTTAAAAATGAACCTTTTACTGTATCTAAGGGCTCAGAGGTTAAATCTTCAGCAGTTTCTACCAATTCTTTAATTTCTTTCACTTCCTCTTCACTAAGCTCTCCAAAGGTATTCGCGTTGTGACAATCGACGACGAAATTATTTGAATTTAATACAAAATCGTCCATCCTTTTTTTCCCACTCACAAAGATCAGTTTTTTCTTATCGAATGGTATGCAGAAGATCTTGAAATTATCACTTTCTAATTCAAACGGTCTTAGTGGGATTAACTTGGCACCATCGCAACTTAAAGCTTCTTGGATCTTTTTCAAATCTTCCTCAGAAACTGGATCTTTTTCGTGAGTTGTGGGAGAGTGTAAATAAACCGAGTTTGGGAAATTCAAGAAGTTAACAAGCTTTGCTCCACCAACATTCCTAAAAGGACCAGGATGGAAGTCTGTAGAGATAATTCTGAATCCATTCATACTAAGACACTTAACACGACCTCTAAAAGGTTCAGAATTTTTCTTCAAGATCCACTCAGCGTATTTGGCATCACTCGTGAGCCAGAATTTTATAAAGCTTTCAACGAACTCTCTCATCGTCGAATTAGCAACTTTAACGCTCAGAATTTTCAAGTATGCGTAAAAACTTGTAGAAGAGACAAGCAAAGCTAATGCAGATTTTGGCTCTAAGAGTAGAAATGGGATTGAAGAAATTAAAGCAGATGGCAAAAAACCCTTTTCTGAGCAAAAATACATCACTGCGAGTAAAAGAAAGAATGAACCCGCTAAGCTTTCAAAAATCCAGTAAGATATAAGACTGAGTATTGAAATTAGAATTGACAGAAATAGAGCTCTTTTTAAATTGAATTTTAAATCCAGGAGCCTAATCGAGACAAAAATTATCGTTGTCAAGATCATGAGGAAAAGGAAGAGTTTAGAGTTAACGAAATAAAATAAGAGGGCCAAGATTAGGTAAAGAGGGATCAAAAGCTTTATTCTTGGGAGAACAAAGAGTTTTTTGCTCAGCTTCTCGATATGCATAAAGATCCGATCTCTGCCCAGAGCTTGTCTACTGTTCTTTTAACTTCTGGAGACATTTCCACGACATCCGCCCATTCTCTCTCGTAGCCCTCTTCTTTTAACTTCTTCGTTGCATCAATTCCAAGCTTTCCCGCAAGGCTTGGAATGTAAGCTGAGTGGTCCAAAGCGTCTGTTGGTGAAGGTGGGATTAAAATGACATCTTTTGCTGGATCAAACCTCGTAGTTACCGCCCAGATCACTTCGCCTATGTTGTGAACATTTACATTGCTGTCCACGACAACTATGATCTTCGTTAAAGACAGCATTCCCATGCCCCACAGAGAGAACATAACTTTCTTAGCCTGTCCAGGATACCTCTTACGAATCGACACAATTGCGAGATTGTGAAATCCTGCCTCAACAGGAAGATTTATATCGACTATTTCAGGATTTAAAAGCTGTATTATTGGCAGAAAAATCCTTTCAGTTGCTTTTCCGAGCCATGCATCTTCCATTGGTGGTTTTCCAACAACTGTAGCATGGTAGATCGGGTTTTCTCTATGCGCTATATTTGTTATGCGGAAAACAGGATATGGCTCAGGAGGTGTGTAGTAACCAGTGTGATCCCCAAATGGTCCCTCGATTCGCAGTTCATCCACCTTCACATAGCCTTCAAGCACGATCTCTGCAGTTGCAGGGACTTGCAAATCGACAGTCTCGCAATCAACAAGCTCAACACGTTTTCTTCTCAAAAATCCAGCAAATGCAAACTCACTTATCCCTTCTGGCAATGGAGCGGTTGCAGAATACAAAACTACTGGATCAACGCCAATTGCCACCGCTACCTCTATTCGATCTTTTCCCATTTCTTTGCATTTTCTAAAGTGTTCCGCTCCGTGCTTGTGAATTTGCCAGTGCATTCCAGTTGTTTTTCCATCAAAAACTTGCATTCTGTATACTCCCGCATTCAATTCCCCACTTTCAGGATCCTTGGTTATGACCACTGGTAAAGTTATGAATTTTCCAGCATCTTTTGGCCAGCACTTCAGGATTGGAAACTTTTCAAGGCTATCCGCTCTTTTTTCCATGCATGGCGCATCACTAACTTTTTTTGGTGCCATCGCCATTAAGTCCTTTAAAGAATCAAAACTCTTTATTGCATCTAATAACGAGGAGGGACGATTTTTTATTAATGAGAGAAATCTTTCTCTGATTTCATCAAAATCATTAACTTCAAGAGCCATTAGCATTCTTTTCTTTGTTCCAAATGCATTAATGAAAACTGGGATAGAATAACCTCTTGGCTTTTCAAAAAGTAAAGCCTTCCCTCCACTTTTGACAACTCGATCCGTAATTTCGGTAATTTCAAGCTCTGGACTTACATCGATCTTGATTCTGGAAAGCTCATTGGCGGATTCAAGCGTTTCTATGAATTCTCTAAGATCACGATATGGCATGAGATACTTGGTGTATTTAAAAATATAATCCTTAGTCTTTTTTCACACAAGCAAAATTCTTAATCTCGCAACTAATTCAGTTCATGGAAAATGTAGAAGTTCTGCTCGAAGCTTTACCATTCATAAAGGAATTCTATGGGCAAACTATGGTGATCAAGATTGGAGGACATGCGATGGTGAATGACGAAATTCTGGAGGAGACTGTAAAAGACATCCTCCTTCTTTACTATACCGGCATAAAACCAGTTGTTGTGCATGGAGGAGGTCCAGAGATCTCGGAAAAAATGGAAAAACTTGGATTAAAACCAAAATTTGTTCAAGGGCTTAGAGTAACTGACAAAGAAACAATAGAAGTGGTTGAAATGGTTCTCGATGGAAAAATCAATTCAAAGATCGTTTCAATGTTTATAAAGAACGGTGGAAAAGCGGTGGGATTAAGCGGAAAAGATGGTTTGCTGATCGTTGCTGAAAAGAAGATTTTAAAGCTGAAGAAGGGAATGGAGGAGACAATGATCGATCTTGGGTTTGTCGGTGAAACAAAGCTTGTCAACCCTCAAATTCTAAGGATCTTGCTTGATAATGGGTTTATTCCAGTGGTTTCTCCAGTTTCTGCGGATCTTGAAGGAAATGTCTACAACCTCAATGCTGACAACGTTGCGGGAGACATTGCGAGTGCATTAAAGGCTAAGAAGCTGATCATGCTGACAGATGTGCCGGGAATTCTTAGAGATGTGAACGATAAAAATTCTTTGATCACGAGAATAAAACTTTCTGAGCTCGAAAAAATGCTTGAAGATGGTTCGCTCAAGGGAGGAATGCTTCCGAAAGTGGATGCAATTGCTAAGGCATTGAGAGGAGGCGTTGAAAAAGTTCATGTGATCGATGGTTCAAGAAAGCATTCGATCCTACTTGAGCTCTTCACAAAAGAAGGCATAGGAACTCTGGTGGAATTATGAAAATTGGGACCCAGCCAGATGTTAAGCATACGCCAAAAGAAGCTTTTGAATTTGCGACAAACAACGGATTTGAGCATGTGGAGATCTTAATGGATCATCCTCTCTATTCTCCAGACGTTTTGAGCTACAATGAGCTGATCGAGCTAAAGTGGAGCTATGATTTGGAATTGCTAATCCATTCTCCAGCTACGACAACGAATTTCATCGCTACAAGCGAGATCATGAGAAAGGCAAGTTATGCGGAAATGCAAAGAGTTCTTCATATCGCAGATCGAGCGGGAGCTGAAATTGTTACATTTCACATAGGCTGGAATCCTGGATTTGTGAATAACGGAAGTTTTTACTTTCCCCAGGAATTATTTGATGAACATAACGAGAGAGTTTTGCTTAAAGAATTGAAACCCTTTATTGAAAAAAGCGAGATTTTGCTCGCTCTTGAGAACACAATAGCAATTAGAGGTGGTGTTGAAAGAGCTATTAAGGAGATTCTAAATGAGACGGAATTGGCTTTGACACTCGATCTGGGTCATTACAACATTCAAAAATGTGAATTCTTCCTTAAAAACTTCGAAAGAGTTGTTAATATCCATTTGCATGACAACAATGGAGATAAAGATGAGCATTTAGCTCTTGGAAGGGGTAAAGTCGATCTTAGCTTGTTTCCCTTAGCGAATTATGAAGGTTACATGACGATCGAGACAAGAGAGGAGAACTCGATCTTGGAGACAAAAGAGTATTTATTCCGATATCTGGAGGGAATTCCATGATTGCTCGTGAACTTGAGTTCGAAGGTCATCTGATCGACTCGATGATCTTTCCTAAGGCTTTGGATTTAATTCTTGACTTAGAGGGTGAATTCGAAATAGTCGAATTTAAGGTTGGGAAGAGGAAACAGGATCACAGCTATGCAAGGTTGATAGTTTTTGGAAAAGACGAGGATCATCTTGCCCAAATTCTTAAAGAACTTCACAAGATCGGAGCGAGAATTCCAGAAGCGGAAGAAGTTGGGCTTGCTGAAGCTCCTGGAGATAAAATACTGCCAGAAAATTTCTATGTAACTACAAACAACCTTACTTTCGTCCACTACAAAGGAAAATGGCTTGAAGTTGAGGGAATTTCCATGGATCGGGTAATAGTGATAAGGAATGGAAGAGCGATTTGTCTCTCGATCGGCGATGTTAAGAAGGGGGACTTGGTAGTTGTGGGAGAAAAAGGAGTTAGAGTTGTGCCACCCGAAAGACCAAGAAAATCTACATACTTCGAATTCATGGGTGGAAAAGTTTCCTCTGAGCGCCCAACTGAGAAGATGATCGAGGCGATAGCAAAGGAGATCTTTGAGTTGAAAAGCAGTGGTGGAAAAATTGCGGTGGTGGCTGGACCGGCTGTAGATCACACCGCAGCAAGAGATGCGCTTGCAGGAATGATCAGAGATGGATTTGTAGATCTACTTCTCTCTGGCAATGCTTTAGCGGTTCATGACATAGAAGTCTCTCTTTTCGGAACTTCCCTTGGTATGGACATAAAAACTGGCAAACCCGTGCCAGGGGGGAATAGACATCACCTTTACACGATCAGCAAGATCATCGCTGCTGGCGGAATAAGAAAGGCGGTTGAAAAGGGAATAGTGAAGGATGGAATAATGTTTGAATGCGTTCGTAAAAATGTGCCCTTCATACTTGCAGGCTCAATAAGAGATGATGGACCTTTACCAGAGGTTATAACAGATGTTATGGTTGCAAAGGCGGAGATGAAAAAAGCTCTCGAGGGAATAGACATGGTCTTAATGCTTGCAACAACCTTGCACAGCATTGCGGTTGGTAACTTGCTTCCTTCATGGGTTAAAACGATCTGCGTCGATTCCAATCCAGCGACTGTTATGAAACTGATGGATCGCGGAACTCATCAGGCAATTGGCGTTGTGACCGATGTAGGGCTTTTTCTACCAATACTTTACGAGAAGCTCAAGAGTTTAAAGAATTCCTAAAGGTTAAAAAGAATTCAGGATTAGGAAAATTGAAAAAGCGAGCAGATATGCGATGAGTAGCTGTGTGATGATCGAGAATAAGACCAATTTGTAATTTCTAATTTCTGCAAATAGCGCAGAAACCGTAGCTGCGCAAGGAGTGTAGAAGGCTATGAAGAAGATCAGAGCTGTAGCTTCTGGAATTGTGAGAGATAGCTCAGCTGAGATCCGCATTAGATCTGCGGTTCCGAAAGAGATTGCTAAGGATGAAATGACGAGTTCTTTTGCAAAGAAACCCATAAGCAACGCAAATCCAATTCTTGGATCTTCTAAGCCAATGGGTGAGAATGCGGTAGCTATTATCGCTCCAACCATATTTGCAAGCCCAAGATATTCCATTAGCCAAGCAAAGATTGCAAATAAGAGCAATAGTTGACTCACCTTGAATATAAAGGATCTGCTTCTCATCCAAGTGATCCACCAAACAACTCTAAGGCTTGGGAAATGATATGGTGGAATTTCGAGCATAAGCTCTGAAGTTTCCTCTTTGAAGAATTTTCCATAGAATTTCGTAATCAGGAGAAAAATTAGAGTTGAGATAAGATATATGGAGACGATTATTCCGCTCTGCAAGATGGGGGAGGTTAAAAAGAAGACCACGAGTAAAATTATAACCAAAAGTCTTGCTTGGCAGATCACGAATGGAGAAGCGAGTGCAACTCTCAACCTTTCGCCATCAGTTTCAAGGATCCTTGAAGTCATAACCCCTGGAACGTTACATGCCATGTTAATACCAAATGGAAAAACGGATTTTCCTGTAAGACCGAAAAATGCGAAAAATCTGTCCATAGAAACTGCAATTCTTGTCATTAAACCGCTGTCCTCGATTAAAGACATGAAAAAGTTGACTATTAAGATCAGTGGGAAAAAGGTTGCAACCGCTCCAATTCCTGCAATGATGCCATTGATCAGCAAGTCTTTTATTATTGAGTCGGGTATATATTGCTCCAAGAGCTTTGAAAGGAGTTCAAAGAACAGCGAAATTATTCCAGCAAGACTGTATTCTTCCAAAAGATCCGCAATACTTTCGTAACCAAAAGAACTCAAAAGCAAATTCAGGGGAAAGCCCGTGTTTATTGTAAAGGCCATCAAAAGAGTGCTGAATAGAATAAAGATTGATACGATCCATCCAAACTTGCTAAAAAATATTTTATCGAATTTTTCCTCAAATGAAGCTTTTGCAACCTTTACCTCTCTCACAGCAGAATTTAAAAGCTCTTCCACAAACTTATATCTATACATTGCAATCATTTCTTCTGGATTCGCAATTTTTTCACCTATTTCCTTCTTTATCTCCTCTATTGCAACTCTCTTCTCATTTGGCAAAGTTGAGAGAATTTTCTCTTCCCCTTCTATAGCTCTTATCGCAACACTTCTATCCCCTACTATTTTTTCAGCCCTTTCTATATAACTCTCAAGAGCTCCGTAGTCTATTTTAAGCCTCTTTACTTTAATTCTACCTTCTAAAACGTCCAAAATTCTGTCAAGGAGCTGGTTTATCCCAATACCGTGAAGGGCACTAATCTGCACTACCTCAACACCAAGCCTTTCCTTCAGAACTTGTAAGTTCACATGCACTCCCTTTTTTTCAAGATAATCAGACTTGTTTATCACCAGTATCGCTTTGCTTTTCATTTCAAGAACCTGAATTGCGAAATAGAATGATCTATATAGGGATTCACCATTTAAAAGAATAAGAGTTACTCCATCGCTCTCTTTCAATATGAATTCCTTCGTTAGCTCTTCTTCCTTTCCAAGAGTCTTAAAACTGTTTATTCCTGGCAGATCTATGAGGAGAAATTCTTTGCCATGATGCCTGATCTTTGCTTGAAAGACTTCTACAGTTTTTCCTGGCCAGTTTGCAACATAGCAACTCTCTCCTGCAAGGAGATTGAATAGAGTTGTCTTTCCAGAATTTGGCTGGGCTAAGAGATAAACTCTATCCATGCTCATCCTCTACTTCTACCACCACTCTCTTCGCTATTCCTTTTCCAAGGGCGATCTTAGCATCCCTAACCCTCAAAACCACCGCATTTCCTTGGCTCAAAACTTCGACAATTTGCCCAGGAGCGAGACCCATGTCTGCAAGTCTTCTGACAAAGTCTTTTTCGCCAATGATTTCCCTAATTCTCACCCTTCCCTTAGCATCTCCTAAGGTGATCATGCAATATCTGAAAAGGTAATGTAATCCAGATTTATAAATTTTTAGGTTAACCTAAAATCTATTAAGAGTTGCCGATTATAAAAATTATGAAACTTTCAGCTATAAAACTCAACCTTCTTGAATACAATTACAGTTTCCAATTCCTCTTGGCTTCGCTCGATCTTAATCATCGGATTCTTTGCATTCCAACAGTTTCTATTAATTTCCGGTAAAGTTAGATTGAAAAGACCAAAGTTGTTGAAAAATTCGCACCAACCTTGCTGGTGTTCTGTTCCCTTTACAATAATATAAGCATTTTCAAACTT
>JANXDV010000050.1 GCA_025058955.1 Archaeoglobaceae archaeon
AGAACCCTAAAGCATTCTTTCCAGACAAGATATAGACTCTTTAGATACTCGTGCAAGCTTTGTCCATAACCAATCTGCCCTTCAACACCGTAATCCTTTATGTGCCAATAAGGAGGAGAAGTGACGACGAGATCTACACTTTGGTCTCCAACTTCAACCATTTTTCTGCTATCGCCTATGATCACCTTTGCAAACAATGACACTAAAAATGTCTCATAGAGAGAAAATAAAATTTGCTACTTAGAAGTAGAAAATTTTCCTTTGAGAATCCAATAAAGATCTCTTTTGAGATCAAAAAATAAACTGAATTCGAAGGTGATCGAGCATAGATATTTTAAACTTAAACCAACTGCTCCTGTGGCACATGGATATGAGCATGTGCAGAGGGTTATGAAACTTGCAAAGTTCATTGCAGAGAGAGAAGGAGCAAATTTAGAAGTTGTTTTGAAAGCGGTGGAGCTACACGATTTAGCAAGAGATAAGGAGAATCATGCTCTCGAATCCGCAAAGCTGGCAAGAAAAATTCTTAGAGAAAAGGGTTATAGCAATGATTTCATCGAAGCGGTTGCTCATGCAATTGAAGCTCATTCTTACTCTGCAAAAATAGAGCCAAGAACGCTTGAAGCCAAGGTTTTAAGCGATGCGGATAAGCTTGATGCAATTGGCGCAATTGGGGTTGCAAGAGCTTTCATGGTTGCTGGAGAAAAGGGAAGAAGCATTGAGGAAACGCTTAAACACTTTGAAGAGAAACTTCTTAAGCTTAAAGACTTACTTTACACAGAAACTGCGAAGAAATTGGCTGAAAAACGTCATGAGTTTCTAAAACAATTTTATGAGGAGATCAAAAGAGAACTCAGGTTAGAGTAAAAAGAATTAAAACTTTATACTCTCAACAAGATTTTTGTTTGATGAGGGCAGTGGAGATCTATGTAAGCGGTGTGGTTCAGGGAGTAGGCTTTCGATACTTTACAGCGAGAATAGCAAAAGAACTTGGAATAAAAGGTTTTGTAAAAAATTTATCAGATGGTAGAGTCTATATTTATGCTGTCGGAGAAGAAAGGGCTTTGGAGAAGTTTATCTCCAACATTCGTCATGGACCACCCCTTGCAGTGGTCAGGGATTTGGAGATCAGAAACGCAGAAATTAAAGAAGTTGAGAGGTTTGAGGTGAAAAGATAATGCTTGCAAAGAGAATAATTCCGTGTTTGGATGTTACTTATAGAAATGGAAAGGCAATGGTTGTTAAAGGTGTAGAATTTCTGAATTTAAGAGATGCTGGTGACCCAGTAGAGCTTGCAAAGAGATATGATTCTGAAGGAGCGGATGAACTTGTTTTTCTTGACATCACCGCTTCACCAGAAGGTAGAAAAACGATGGTTGAAATAGTTGAGAGAACCGCAGAGCATGTATTCATTCCATTCACGGTTGGAGGAGGTATTAGAAGTGTAGAAGACATAAATGCGATCTTGTCCGCTGGAGCGGATAAAGTTTCCATAAACACTTCCGCTGTTAAAGATCCTCAATTCGTTCGAAAAGCTTCGCAGATCTTTGGTAGTCAGTGCATTGTCGTTGCAATTGACTGCAAGCGAAATTTCGATCTGAGTAAAGGAAAAAACATTTTAGAACTTGAAGACGGTAGAAAAGCATGGTATGAAGTTTACATCTATGGAGGAAGGCAGGCTACTGGTATAGATGCACTTTGGTGGGCTAAAAAAGTTGAGGAACTTGGTGCGGGAGAGATCTTGCTAACTTCAATGGATCGTGATGGAACAAGAGATGGCTACGACATTCCGATCACAAGAGCGATGAGCGAGGAAGTTAGCATACCGATCATAGCTTCAGGTGGAGCGGGAAAGCTTGAGCATTTTTATGAGGGGTTTGTTGAAGGAAAAGCGGACGCATGCTTGGCTGCGGGCATATTCCACTATAAAGAGATCACGATCGCACAGGTTAAGGAGTTTCTCAATGCGAGAGGGGTGAAAGTTAGATGGAAATAAGCGAATTTCAGAGGATGATCGGAGAGATCTACTTACTTCGAGATCGAGAAAGAGGGGTTGAGAAAACAATGTTGTGGATCGTAGAAGAAATTGGAGAACTTGCTGAGGCTGTTAGAAAAGGGAATAATATTGGGGAAGAAATTGCAGATGTATTCGCGTGGCTTGTAAGTCTGGCAAATCTTTGCGGTGTAGATTTGGAGAAGGAAAGTCTTAAAAAGTATCCCAACTTTTGCTCACGCTGTGGGAAAAAGCCTTGTGAGTGTGATCAATTATGAAGTTTGCAATAGCCAAGGAAGATGACATAAAGGCGGGATTTGTGACGGATAAATACTTCATCTGGACAGAAAAAGTCTTGAAAGCAAAAAATCTAAATCCAAAAGTTGTGATGGAGGTTACAACGTCTGAATGGGGGATCTTCGCTGGTTTAAATGATGCGCTCGCCCTTCTCGAAGGACTACCAGTAGAAGTATATGCAATGCCAGAGGGGAGCATTTTTTTCCCGCATGAACCTGTTTTAACAGTTGTAGGAAAATATCTGGATTTTGCTAAATTCGAAACCGCTTTACTTGGATTTCTCTGTCATGCAAGCGGAATTGCGACTCAAGCTTTTAAATTCAAGTTCGCTGCGGGAGATAAGAAGATCCTATCATTTGGAACTCGGAGAGCACATCCAGCGATCTCTGCAATGATAGAAAGATCCGCATTTATCGGCGGAGTAGATGGGGTTAGCAACTTCATCGCTGAGAAGTATTTTGGCTTTGAAAGCATTGGAACAATGCCACATGCTTTGATCATATGCTTCGGCGATCAAATTTCCGCTTGGAGAGCTTTTGATGAGGTTGTTGATGAAAAAGTGCCGAGGACTATGCTCATAGATACATACTTTGATGAAAAAACTGAAGCCATAATGGCTATCGAAAACGTTCGTAGAGTTGATGCGGTTCGTCTCGATACGCCTTCTTCAAGAAAGGGTAATTTCAGAAAGATCGTAGAAGAGGTGAGATGGGAGTTAAACATTCGCGGGAGAAAAGATGTAAAGATCGTTCTGAGTGGTGGGCTGAAATTATCTGATGTGCTCAGCTTAAGAGATGTTGCAGACGCATTTGGCGTAGGGACTTCAATTAGCGCAGCGAAGCCCATAGACTTTGCAATGGATATCGTTGAAAAGGAGGGAGTTTTCTGTGCAAAAAGGGGAAAGAGAAGTGGTATGAAGCAGGTTTACAGAGACTGGAATAAGCTTGAGGACGAAATGAGACTATTTAATGACGAAAAGCCAAAAGACAAGGAACCCATGCTCAGAAAGGTTATGGAGAATGGAAAGATCTTAGAAAAGCCTGATCTGGTGAGAGCAAGAGAGCTTGCATTAAAACAAATGGATTTGATAAGAAAATTAGGAAGAGAGAAAGAATTTCTCGAAGATCAGTAGAGCTGGGAAACGACTTTCCAGATCTTTTCATCATTTCCATTTCCCTTTGCTTCCGCTTGTCTAACACTGAAGATCTCAGTTTGCTCTGTTTCTCTAAAGATCTCGTCAAGCTTCTCCTTGATCTTCTTAGAAATTGAGACGAATTCTTTCACCTTCTCGATAATTCCTCTTTCCTCAACGAACTTCGTGTGAATGTTTCCCTTTGCAAATTCTTCATCGTAGAAAACTGCAAGGTGGAATGGAATGTTCGTTTCCACACCTTCGATTATGTATTCATACAACGCTCTACGCATTCTCGCAATTGCCTCTTCTCTATTCTCTCCAAAGGCAACGAGCTTTGAGATCATCGAATCATATTCCTCTGGGATCCTATAACCCTGATGAATTCCGCTGTCCACTCTTATCCCAACTCCTCCAGGACTACGATAGTGCAAAATTTTGCCCGTAGTCGGATAGAAATTGATCGGGTCTTCCGCATTGACTCTGCACTCGAAAGCGTGTCCTCTTGGCTTGATGTCTTCCTGTTCGTATCTTAACTCTTCTCCTGAGGCTAAGAGGATTTGATTCTTCACAATATCGATTCCTGTAACAACTTCTGTGATCGTGTGCTCTACTTGTAGCCTTGAGTTTATTTCGAGGAAGTATACTTTCCCATTTTCATATAGAAATTCGAAGGTGCCAGCGTTGGTGTATCCTATACTTTTAGCACCTTTAACCGCTAAGGAACAGATCTTCTCCCGCATCTCTCTATCCAACCCAGGAGAAGGAGTCTCTTCTATGAGTTTTTGATGCCTTCTCTGTATACTACATTCTCTTTCATATAGATGGATCACATTTCCATACTCATCTCCAAGGATCTGAACTTCTATATGCCTCGGCTTTGAGAGGTATTTTTCAATGTATACCGCGGGATCCCTGAAATAGCTCTCTCCAAGTTTTTTAGATCTATGAAAAGCCTCTTCAAGTTCTTCCGGCTTTCTTGCAACGGATATTCCTATTCCCCCTCCACCACCTGAAGCCTTTACCGCTACAGGATATCCGACTTTTTCCGCAAATTTCAAAGCTTCATCTACGCTTTTTAGCTCTGAAGAGCCGGGAATAACTGGTAAGCCTGCCTCAAGCATCTTTTCTCTTGCCATGATCTTAGATCCGGCAATTCTCATAACCTCTGGAGAGGGTCCAATGAAATCTATCCCTTCTTCTATGCATCTCTCTGTGAATTCCGCATTTTCTGCAAGAAATCCATAGCCAGGATGAATCGCTTCAGCTTTTGCCTTTTTAGCAACTTCTATAATTCGATCAATGTTCAAATAGCTGTGCTTTGCCTCCGCTTTGCCGATATAGTATGCTTCATCAGCATAAACTCGATGAAATGCTCTGCGATCTGCGGAGCTATAAACCGCTACGCTCTTTATCCCCAACTCTCTACATGCTCTCATCACTCTTATTGCAACTTCTCCTCTGTTAGCCACGAGAATTTTTTTGAACATCCAATTCTCAGAAAGAGAGAAGATTTTTAAATTTTTCTTAAAAAATGGGCAAAAAAATACAGAATTCGCTAAACTTCAGCTTCTTAATACGTATTTTCTTTGTATTTCTCTCAAAAAATTCTATAAGGTTTATTAATTTAACAACCGAAAACGATTTACATCATCCCCTCCAAGAAGAAACGATGAGAACTGTAAAGATCTTCGACACAACCTTGCGAGATGGAGAGCAAATGCCAGGAGTCTCTCTTCCACCAGTATATAAAGTTCAGATCGCTAAAGCTCTCGATAGGCTTGGAGTTGACGTAATCGAAGCCGGTTTCCCTGCGATCTCAAAAGGGGAATTTGAAGCGGTTAAGGAGATCTCTTCTCTTGATCTAAGAGCTGAAATCTGTGGACTTGCCAGGATCGTTAAAGAAGACATAGATTCCGCAATAAATGCGGGAGTAGATATCGTTCACGTTTTCACCCCTACCTCGAGAATACAGGTAGAGCATACACTAAAGCTGAGTAGGGATGAAATTGTAGAGAGATCGGTTGAATGCGTTGAATACGTTAAGTCCCAAGGACTTAAATGCATGTTCTCAGCAATGGATGCAACAAGAACTGAGCTGGATTATCTCATAAGGATCTACAAAGCGGTTGAAGATGCAAAAGTGGACATAATCAATATCCCTGACACCGTTGGCGTTGCAACGCCCTTCAAATTCCACGAACTTGTGAAAAAGCTTAGAAGTGAGTTAAAGGTTTTAATAGATGTTCACTGTCACAACGATTTTGGCTTGGCTGTAGCGAACAGCTATTCAGCGGTTCTTGCTGGAGCGGATGAAGTCCAAGTGACGGTGAATGGAATAGGTGAAAGAGCAGGGAATGCGAGTCTTGAGCAAGTTGTGATGATCCTTCACTCAATTGAGGGAATAAAGACGAACATAAAAACGGAGTTGCTTTTTGATACTTCAAAGCTTGTTGAAAGGCTTACAGGCGTTAAAATGCCACCTAATACACCGATCATTGGAGAAAATGCTTTCAGCCATGAGAGTGGAATTCATGCCCATGGGGTTATAAAGGAGTCTTCAACCTTTGAGCCAGGAGTGCTAAAGCCTGAAATGGTGGGGCATAGGAGAAGGATCGTGATCGGAAAGCATGCGGGTAGATTTCAGATAAAGAAAATGCTCGAGGATGCGGGTTATTTAGTTGATGAGAGTTCACTCAACAAGATCTTTGAGAAGGTTAAAGAACTGGGAGACAAGGGAAAGAAAGTCACAGATCGAGACCTATTCACGATCACCGAGATCGTGCTTGGAGAACTAAAGAAAGAGGAGAAAGTTGTCTCTGTTGACGAGATTACAGTTATAACGGGAAACAAGATCACACCTACCGCAGTGATAAATGCAGAGGTGTTTGGAGAGAAAAAGGTAGCTTCAGCAATAGGTGTTGGTCCAGTGGATGCTTCATTGAAGGCTGTGACGCAGTTGGTTGGTGGAGGAGTGCATATAAGAGAATTTAAGCTCGATGCGATCAGTGGAGGTAGCGATGCAATTGCAGAAGTCTATGTTACAGTTGAAGACGATAAGGGAAATGTCTTCACTTCGAGAGGTGCGGCACAGGATATAGTCATGGCCTCTTTCGACGCTGTGATCAATGCGGTTAATTATTTGCTGTTGATGAGGAGAAGAAAGTCATGAAGTTCTCAAAGATGCATGGAAATGGAAATGACTTCGTGCTAATTGATGAATTCCATAGGATATTAGTTCCTGAAGAAAAGAAGCCAAAATTCTCTCGCTGGCTCTGCAACAGAAACTTCGCGGTTGGTGCAGACGGAGTAATCTTTGTTCAACCTTCAGAAATCGCTGACGTCAAGTTCAGATTTTTTAACCCAGATGGAAGTGAAGCAAAGATGTGCGGTAATGGAATAAGATGCTTTTCCCGTTATGTCGTTGAAGAAGGCTATACCGATAAGAAGCTGAAAGTTGAAACTCTTGCAGGTATAAAGAAGCTCGAAGTTAGCTTTGATGGAACTTGGTGGGTAAAAGTAGATATGGGAAAGCCTGAATTCGATAAAGAGAAAATTCCAGCTAAAAAAGAGGTTTGGGGAGAATTATTTGAGATTGAAAATAAAAAGTTCAAACTTTACGCTGTGAACACTGGCGTGCCTCATGTTGTTGTGTTTGTCGATGACTTCGATTTTGATCTCGTGAGCGTTGGAAGGAAGATCAGATTCCTTAACGTTTTTCCTGAAGGAACAAACGTTAATTTTACAAAATTCGATGGCTCAAGATTTTATGTAAGAACATACGAAAGGGGAGTTGAAAACGAAACCTTAAGCTGTGGCACGGGAAGTGTTGCGGTTGTTGCGGTTGCAAAGAAAATTGGAATTGCAGAAAAAGCAGAAGTTTTAACCAAAGGGGGAGTTTTAAAAATTGAAATTGGAGAAACCGCTTTCATGACGGGCTCAGCTACAAGGGTTTTCGATGCTGAGCTAATAGAATATGAGATCTGAAAATCTTTTTCTCTAAAAGCGGTTAAGATTCACGGAGATGAAAATATCGAATATAAAAGCTTTCCATAAAGCTTTTTGAAGAAGTTTGCAAGCTTTGCGTCAGTGTGGGGATAACTTCATATAGCAATTCATTTCCATCGATTTTATGATCCGAGAGCTCGGAAAATTTGAGAGGATAAGCGCACACTCTCATATCCGTGGTCTCGGACTTGATGAAAATTTAAGAGCGAAAGATGTTGCGGATGGGCTTGTTGGGCAAAAGAAGGCAAGAGAAGCTGCTGGAGTAATTGTGAAGCTTATAAAATCTGGAAAAATGGCAGGTAGAGGGATTTTGCTTGCAGGTCCACCCGGAACGGGAAAAACTGCGATAGCGGTTGCTATAAGCAAGGAGCTCGGCAAAGATCTTCCATTCGTTCATGTTTCCGCGAGTGAATTTTACAGTGCGGAGATGAAGAAAACTGAAGCGCTGATCCAGAGCATGAGAAAGGCGATTGGAGTTCGAATAAGGGAGCGAAGAATTGTTCTCGAGGGTGAAGTAGTTGGCTTAGACTACAACATGGTTCCAAATCCATACAATCCAACGCAAAAGATCCCAGAGTCAGCAAGTCTAACGCTTGCAACTACTGATGAGAAAAGAAGCTTTAGTGTTGGTAGTAGAATTGCTCTACAGTTTTT
>JANXDV010000051.1 GCA_025058955.1 Archaeoglobaceae archaeon
AATTTGGAGTTCAGCCAGCATTCCATGCTCCCCTTGATATGCTCCTTGCCTGTCCAAGAGAGGAGATCTTCGATGCTTCAATGAGAGTTCTTGAGAAGTGCTTGCGATTTGCTGGGAAATTTGAAACGCTTTATTTCAACTTCCATGCAATGCATTTCTCTCCAACTTTTATATTTCCTCAAATACTTGAAAAAGGGGTAAGAAAATTGGAAAATGCGATCAAATTTGCGGTTGATTATGGAAATAAAGCGGGATTTGAGGTTTGCTTGGAAAACGATCAGTTTTTCACAGAGGAGTTTGTTTTGGGCGAAGTGAAGCTTACGCTCGACATTGGACATCTTGCAATCGACTCACATCGTGCGGGAGAAGATTACAAAGAAGCTTTTAAAAAATTTGCAGAAAAGCATGGAAGCAGAACTATTGCGATGCATGTTCACGACTTTAGCTTTAGCACGATGTCGGATCATCTGCCCTTAGGGAAAGGTGATCTGGATTTAAAATTGCTGAGATGGCTTATCGAAAAGCTAAAGCCTAAATTTACCCTTCTGGAGATCTTCTGGAAGAACATGAAGTTCAGCATGAATTTTGCAGACTCTGAAGACTTGCGAAATAGCTTTCAGGTTTTGAAAAATTTATGAAGTTTTTAGTTCCTTCTACTTTACTCAACTTTTAATTTCTCTCTTTTTGGCTCTTCTTCGCTCATCTTTTCCAAGTCTTTTATTAGAAGTTCTATAAACGAATTTAAAGCCTTTAAATACTCGATCTTAGCCTTTATCAGGTGTTTCATTGGTTCCTCATAATCCTTCGGCAAAGAGCGCATTAGAATTCTTATAAGCTCAATCATCTGCTTCACCAAAGTAAACGTGCAATTCACCATTAATAATCTTTGCCCTCCTCATCGAATACTTATACGCGATGGCTGGAAGGGGTAGGATAATTGCGGTTCTGCCAATTTCGGTTGTTAAATGAATTAAAAGTTCGTCACCAAATCTTTCTATTTCGAGATCCTCCTTTTTAACATTCCGAATTCTCAAAATGATCTCAAATCCGCTTTTATGATTCACGATCTCAATTGGCTTACTCTCATGGTAAACCTTAGCGGGATCTTCATTTTCGAAAATTTCCTTGGCTAAGATCTCTATTGCTTCCATTCCCTTAACCTCTCTGCTGAGCAATCTTACCCTCTTCATTGGTATCGGGCTAAATTCGAGTTCACATCTTGCAATATGCTCTTTCTGTGCTTTGAACCAATCACCAAGATATCCGTTAGCAAGCTCTTCTGGATAGATCTTATTTATGAAAACCAGATCGGTGTTTAAGCCGTAAATTGAAGCTTGCACAAGCGTTCTCTTGGCATTCTCTATGCTAAAAGTATCTGGATTCATCACGATCCTAAGACTTGTGATCTTGGGATCTGTTATGAAACCATGGATCCTCTCGAGCATATCCAAGAGTTTGATCTCAGTCTCTATAACTTCTCTCGAAGGCAATGGGATATTGGTGATAGAAGCAAGAGGTCTACCAAGATCTGCGAAAGGTGCAAAGATTTTCATGAATTTCCGACTGAATCTGCTAAAAACGAAGGGCAAATAAAGAATTCGGAGAGCATCTCCAGAAGGGACCATGTCAAGAATGTAGACATCATGACTCCCCTCTTCAAGATACCTCAGCAGTTTCAAAAGTGCTGCAGCTCCTGTAATGCCGGGAAAGTTTGCTATTTCATAGGCTACGATCTCATCGATCTGTCTTGCTTTCAACACTTCGCTTATGAAATCCATGATCTCTGCGTAGTGCTCGGTAACCTCATGGATCACATCGACTTGTAAAGCTTCCAAATTCTCTTTGATCTTTGTCCCCTCTGCGTTGATCCTTAAGCCGAAAAGATCGCTTAGAGTGTGTGCGGGATCTGTGGAGATCAAGAGAGTATCATAACCAAGTTCCGAAGTCTTCAAAGCGGTTGCACTTGATATAGTGGATTTTCCAACCCCTCCTTTACCAGTTACAAACAGAACTCTTGGCATAACTTTAGATCCTACAGATGTTAAAAAACTTGAGCTTTTTGGGGAAAAAGTTATTTATTTCAACCCTTATTGATGACATGTTCCAAATAAAGCCATTAAAGCAAGCAGAAGTCAAGGTCCCACTTGGAGTTGTTGCGATGCTTGCGGACATGCGTTATATCGTTTCTGGACCCGTTTACGTTTGGCTTATAAGTGATGGAGAAAAGAAGATCTTAGTTGATGCGGGTGTTAAGGGAAATAATTCTACTGAGGGAGTAGAGAGTCTAAGAAATGCCCTCTCTCGTGAGAAGGTTAAGCCAGAGGAGATTGAGATCCTGATCCTTACTCACTTGCACTTCGATCACGTCTCATATGCTAAGCTTTTTGAGAATGCAAGGATCTTTGTTCAGCGAGAGGAATGGAGATCCGCTTTAAATCCGCCACCACATTATAGAGGCATCTATATTCCTGAACTCTTTCTTCCACTCGAAGACATGGATCTATGTTTGGTAAGAGGAGACAAAGAGATCGAGGAAGGAATAAGCCTAATTTCACTCCCTGGACACACAAAAGGCTCCCAAGGAGTTCTTGTTGAGGCTGAAAGTGGAAAATATTTACTCTCTGGAGATCAATTCTACTCCTACATAAATCTATTTCCAAAAAGAATTAGAGAGCTTAGAGATGAAGAAGGAAATAAACTAATTTTAAACCTGAATATACCATTTCATCCACCTGGATTTCACCTTGACTTAAGCGATTGGTTTGAAAGCTGTTTTAAAGCTATGAGTCTTGTGAAAAAAGGCAGAATACTTCCTGGGCATGAACCAAGTCTTGAAGGTAAAGAATTTAAGTAGTTATTCTCAATTTCTCCAGAAATCTTTACAGTTTCAGCATCCTGAGCAGTCTACTGTATTTCTGCTCAAATTCGAGATCTTTTTCTAAAGACCCAAATCCGAATAATTTTACGTTAAATTACTTTTTGGCTTACAGATCTGTAATAAAAAGTTTTTAAACGAGCGGATCAGATCTTTGCGTGAAGATCAGAGAAAGGATCTTGATTTCTGGAACGTTAATAGCACTTATTCTGTTTCTTTCTCTGAGTTACTGGACGATTAAGATAGAAGCGGATACTGCGAATAAGATCTTAGATGAAATGATCTTGCAAAAAGAGGTTGCAATCAAGAAATTTCTTGAGAAAGAAGTGACAAGCCTGAAGAGATTCTGCATCGACTGGGCTTTATGGGATGATACATACGAGTTCATAACCAATCCCACCGAAGATTACATCAACTCAAACCTGCTTAGGGAAACTTTTGTGAATGCCAAGATCAATTTAATGGTCTTTTTCGATAAAGAGAGTAAAATCGTTTACGCAAAGTTTTACGATCTCAATTGGAAAGAACAAGAGCTTCCTGAAGTTTTTACCAAGAAGGAGTTAATGGGCAAGGATGGATATTTTTATCTAAATGGAAATTTATTCGTTTTAACTTCGAGTCCAATACTAAAAAGCGATGGTAGTGGAGAACCTAAGGGTTTTTTGCTAATGGGAAGGATTGTTGATAGCGAAATCGAAGAATTTGAGAAGATTCTAATGCTCTCAGAAATCGAATTCGGAGCCAAAGAAGTCGATCAAACTAAAAATGATTTGATAATAAGATCTTTATCTATTGGAGACATTTTTGGCAGAGAACTGCCAGTCAGGATAGAAATGCGTAATCCAATAACTGAGATCTACTACTCTAATGTTCTACTCTTGCTTTCTGGATTTACGCTCGTGATCTTTTTCATCTTCATGATCTCCGTTTTTATAGTCGATAGAGGTTTAATTTCAAAAATCTTGAAACTTGAAGAATTTACAAGAAAAGCATCTTCTTCTGACAGGATCACTTTAAAAGGTCCAGAAGAAGTTGAGAACCTCGGAAAAGGGATCAACGAAATGCTTGAAAGGATCTCAAAGGCGGAAGAAGAGCTCAGATTTATTCTTAAAGTGCTCAGACACGATCTGATGAACGTATTTACCTCCGTTAGAGGCTACTTAGACCTATACAAGGTTGAAAAAGACTTTGAATTGCTTGAAAGAGCTGAAAAATACGTTGAACGTGGTATAAATATAATAAAAGTAGTAAAACAGCTTGAAAAAGCTGATCTAAAGGATTTTGACATTCAGAAAGTGATTGAAGAAGTAAGAAAAGCTTTTCCGATCGAAGTTGAGGTAAATGGAGATGCCAAAGTCCTTGCGGATGAGGGGATCTATACGATCTTTGGAAATCTTTTTGAGAATGCGATAAAGCACGGTAAGGCAAATAAAGTTTATATAGAGATTGAAAAAGGTAAACAGACAATTGTAAAGTTCTGGGATAACGGAAAAGGATTTTCCGAAGCTTCGAAAGCGAAAATCTTTAAGGGAGAATATGGAGAGAAAGACTCTGGGCTTGGACTACTCATAGTTAAGAAGCTGATGGAGAAGTATGGAGGAAAAGTTGAATTTGAGGGAAAGAATACTCTGATCTTGTATTTCCCAACTTAAAATGCTTTAAGATGAATTCTCGGGCAATGGGAATGAGAGTAGAAACTTAGCACCTTTATCTGAATCTTCAAGTTTGATGCTTCCACCATAACCTTCAAGTAGCTTTTTAACTATATAAAGTCCCAATCCTGTGCTACCTGTAGTTGAGAACCCTTTATCAAAGATCTTTTCTCTAAAAATCTCGGGAATGCCGACTCCATCATCTTTGAAACTCAAGTAGACCCTATCTGAAGTTTTTATCTCAACCTCGATCCTTTTAGCTTTGCCATGCTTGACAGAATTTCCGATCAAGTTATCAAAAACGCTGTAAATTCCCTCATTAGCGTAAACATATGCATCACCTTGAATGTTGATCTCGATCTCATAACCTCTTGCAGATTCTTCTAAAACTCTTCTCAAGCTGTAAAGCTTTATTTTCTCTTCCATTGAACTTTCAAGCTCTCTAATTTTTTTAATCAGATCTAAACCCCTTAAAACCGAGCTTTTCAATTTTTCCAAAGAGCTCTGGTTGAACTCTTCTTCAAGCATTTCAGTGTAGTAATCAACAGCGGTTAGAATGTTTGAAAGATCGTGCCTCATAATGCTGTTCAGAAACCTCATGTAATCTAAAAGCTTTTCCAGTCTCTTTTGCAGTAAAACTCGCTCAGTAACATCTGTAAAGACAAGCGCGTAGTAGATCTTGCCCTCTTCCTCGACAACCTTCCATCTTATTTCATTCCACTGATAACCCCCTTTTCTAACAACTCTTAAAAGAACTGGATATGGCACCTCTGATCTTTTTCCTTCAAGAAATTTTCTAAAGACTTCTAAAGCGAACTTTTTGTCTTCAGGGTGAACGGTGTCTAATGGATCCGCTATTTCAGCGGTAACTCCAGATTTGTCGATGATCCTTTTGTTGACAAAGATTAATCTTAGCTCTTCATCAAGCACCGCAACCCCTGCGGGTAGTTCTTCGAGGATCTTTTTGAAGTTCATATACTCTATTCATTTTTAGAATTAAAAATATTTTTAGATCTCTCCGAGCCTAGAGCCCCTTGGACAATGCAGAAGAAAAGGGCAATATGTATTCCCAATTTCCAAAGTTCTCCATATTGCTATGCATAGAGATAAGATTTAAATCTTTAAAAGTTCATCAAGTTTATGGCTCTTGGATTTGTCCTTATAAAGATTGCTCCAGGCAAAGAGAAGAGAGTTTACGATCGGATCGCGAACATTAAGGAGGTTGAGGAGCTTTATCCACTCTTCGGAGAATACGATCTGATCGCAAAGATCGTCGTTAAAGACTTTGAAGAACTAAGCGACATTGTCGTTAATAGAATAAGAACTATTGAAGGAGTTTTAGAGACTAAAACATTGACGGGGGCAAAGTTCTGATGCTTCGCGGATTGAGAATTGTTGCGGAAAACAAGATCGGAGTCTTAAGAGATCTGACAAAGATCATAGCTGAAGAGGGCGGAAATGTGCAGTATGCTCAGAGCTTTCCATTGCGTTTTGGAGAACACAAGGGAAAAGCTTTAATCTACTTCGAGATCGAGGGCGGTGAATTTGACAGGATGGTTGAGAAAATCAGAAAACTTGACTACATTGTTGAGATCGAGGAGGAGAAGCCATTTGAGCAGATCTATGGAAAGAGAGTGATCATACTCGGTGGTGGAGCTCTTGTTTCACAAGTTGCAATAGGAGCGGTAAGCGAAGCGGATCGCCACAATTTGCGTGGGGAAAGGATTAGCGTTGACACAATGCCTATAGTTGGTGAAGAAGAAATTGCTGAAGCTGTGAAGGCTGTTTCAAGGCTTCACAGGGCGGAAGTTCTTGTTCTTGCTGGAGGTCTTATGGGTGGAAAGATCGCTGAAGAGGTTAAAAAACTGCGTAAAAGCGGGATCAGGGTTATATCGCTGAGCATGTTCGGAAGCGTTCCAGAAGTTAGCGATCTCGTGATCAGCGATCCTGTGATGGCCGGAACCTTAGCGGTTATGCATGTGAGTGAAAAAGCTAAATTTGACATCGATAGAGTGAGAGGTAGAAGAGTTTAAACGAACATGTGCTTTGGTGGTTGTTTCGAGGAAATTTTTAGCTTTTCAATTGCATTCAAAAGATCCGCGGTCTCAATCACACTTTTTCCTTCAGCTATTACTTTATGAAGTGAAGCCTTTATAATTTTTTCAACGAGATCTCTTCCACTTAAACCCTCTGAAAGCTCTGCAATCATTTCGAGATTTGCATCGACTTCTACTGGAAGCTCTTTAACGTTATTTCTGAGGATCTGCACCCTGTCCTCAAAGCTTGGAAGTTTAAACTCGATCTCCTCCTCAAATCTACTTCTTATAGAGTAATCAAGCAGTTCTATCCTATTCGTCGCTGCAATAGTGCAAATGCCCTCGTTGCTCTGAATTCCATCAAGTTCAGTTAGCAAAGCATTCACAACTTCTGAAACATCACCACGCAGATCTTGGTAGCTTCTGTCAAGAGCTATGGCATCAAACTCATCAAGGAATACTACACAAGGCATCAGATCTCTTGCCTTATCATAAAGCTCGTGGATCTTCCTCGCTCCATCACCAACATGCTCACCAATGAGTTTTGTGGACTTAACTGAGATAAATGGAGTGTTTGCCTCGTTAGCCAGAGCCTTTGCGAGCATCGTTTTTCCAGTTCCAGGAGGACCAAAGAAGAGAACATTTTTCGGAGCCCACCTACCAAATTTTTTTGGATTCTTTAAATACTCAAGAATTACCTTTGCCTTTCTTTTTGCCTCTTCTTGCCCTACAACATCGGAAAGCCTGATATTTTTCACGATCTCTGTTTCTATAACGCTGGTTTCGGACTCCACGATGATCTTTGTCGAATCAGAAATGTAGCCCGATGGGGGCACAGCATCTATAACTTCAAAGGCAAAATCTGGAAACATCTTCATGTCAAAGATGAGCTTTCCTTTATAGACTAATTCCCCCCTCCACTGATCCTTGGCGTAGACATTGAAGACTCTCGGGTTGTCTACTTTCGGATACTCCACATAGCTCGCTTTTAACGGATATCCGAGGGGGCGAAGAATCACATATTTCAACTCGACTTCTCTTTCGCTCATTTGCCTTACATCTACCAACGCCTTAATAATTTTTTCTCGATCTTGCTAAAGTCTAAAACGCCATTCTCTGCTAATTGCTGGAAAATCAGCAAAAGCATTTCTGCTTAAGAGCATAACTTCTTCTAATTCGAGATCTTTCATAACTTTTTCCAGATTCTTCAGAAAACAGCCCGGAATTCGAACATCCATGATCTCTGAAAGCTTTTGGACAGTTTTCAGGAATTCTCCAATGCTCTCCGCTCTACTTAGATCGATCTTCTCCAGCATTTCTACGTTTTCCTTATAAAGTGAAACTGGTTGAAGAAAAAGCTCTTCTGCAACTTTTGCAATTTCAGCAATTCTCTCAAGTTCCAAATCATTTATCCCGGGCATGAAAACCGTTCTGACACTTGTATAAGTGATTTTAGAGCTCATCTTTATGTTTTCAACGACTCTCTCAAAGAA
>JANXDV010000052.1 GCA_025058955.1 Archaeoglobaceae archaeon
CCTCTGAAGATCATAAGCGATCATGCTAAGGTAAATGAGGAGAAGACGAGAAGAATTCTAAAAGCTTTGGGAGATGAGGGAATTGTTTTGAACAAGCAAACAGAATACGAAGGGGCAACATTCACTTTTTCCGGCTTGAGCTTATACTCTCTTTATTTGCTCGTTGAAAGCGGAGAGGTAAAAGCGATCGGCAAGAAGATGGGAGAGGGTAAAGAGAGTTTGGTATACAATTGCATTTCCAAAAGAGGCGAAGCGGTGATAAAGTTTCATAAGCTGGGTTACCCGAGCTTTAAGAAGGTAGTGGAGAAAAGAGACTATGGAAATCTTAACTTCTCTGTTCTTTCGATAAGATCTGCAAAGAGGGAATTCAGCGCTATGAGAAAGCTTCAAGGACTTGCAGTGCCAGAGGCATATGCTTGGGAAGGAAATGCGGTGCTAATGCAGTTGATAGATGCGAAGGAGATGTTTAAGGTTAAAGTTGAAAATCCTGAGGAGCTTTTGGATGCTCTCATTGAAGAGGTTGCAAAGTTCTATCGTAGGGGGGTTATTCATGGCGATCTCAGCCCTTTCAACATTCTCGTAAATGAAAACGGTTTTTGGATAATTGATTTTCCTCAGAGCTTAGAAGTTGGCGAAGACAATTGGAAGGAAATTCTTTTAAGAGATCTCGAGAACCTGCTGAAGTATTTCAGCAGAAGCTATAGGATAGAAAGAGATATGAATTCTGTGATCGAAAGAATTCTCAGTGATCGTAGGAGTTGATGTCCTCGGACATAGAAAATTCGCTTTAATTGCGATCGATGGAGAAGAAGAGTTAAGGAGAGTTGTATCCAAAAATAAACTATTCAGAACGATAAAAGAGCTTAAGCCAGAGATCGTTGCGGTCGACAACATTAGCGAGATCTTCAAGTCAAAAGAAGAGCTGATGCAATTTTTAAAGAATACAAACACGAGATTGGTGCAAATAGCAGTAGATGCCTCTTTACCAGTCCTTGCAAGGAGATTTGGAATAAAAATGAATCCTCGAGATCCTTTTGACGAGGCAAGAACTTGTGCTTATCTTTCAAGCTTTGAAATAGGATATGAAGTTTCGGTATTCACAGACAAAACTCAGATCGTGGTTTCAAGAAATCGAAGTCTTGGAAAAGGGGGTTGGAGACAGAAAAGATATGGGAGAAAAGTTCACGATGCGGTTAGGAGTGTTTATAGAGAGATAAAATCGATCTTAGATGATTCTGGGCTGGAATACACTGAAAGTGTTAGGGAGAGATTTGGAGGTATTTCAAGAGGAGAGATCATCGTCAACGCACCGAGAGAGGAGGTGCCAATTAGCTCTTTTAAGACGAAAGACGTTCAAGTGAAGGTCAGTTCAGTGGAGAAGGAGAGAGTTGAATTAATTCCACTCTCAAGATCTAAGAGATATCTAATCGCTGGCATAGATCCTGGAACAACCACAGCGGTTGCGATCATGGATTTGGCGGGAAATCTGATCTCGATCAGGAGCAAGAAAGACTGGAATATCTCGGATGTTGTAGAATTCATCACAGAGCATGGAAAGCCTGTGATCGTTGCAACAGATAAAAAGAATCCTCCCGAGTTCGTTTCAAAGATCAAAGCTTCTTTTAATGCGGTGCTCCATTCTCCAAAGGAGGATCTGAATGTAGATAAGAAAAGGGAATTGACTTCGAAATACAAAATTCTGAATGATCACGAAAGGGATGCACTTGCTGCTGCGATTGATGCTCTGAACTACTACGAGAGTAAATTTAGGAACATAGAGAAAAGAGTTCCAGCGGGAATAGATGCAGAGAAAGTAAAGGCAGAAATTATAAAAGGAACACCTTTGAAGAGTCTATTTGAAGAGAAGAAAGTTGAAAAAGTTGAGAAGAAAGAGGTTATCGATTCGGATCTAATTTCTACAATAGAAAAAAAGGACAAGAAGATCAGAGAGCTTTTAGAGGAGAATGAAGTTCTGAAGAAGCAGATAGCGGAATTGAAAGATGAGATCGAGAGGTTGAGGGCAAGAATAGCAAGTTTTTCAAGTGAGGAGAAGGAGAGAATCAGAAAGGAAACATACATCAGAAATCTGGAGTTCAGGGTTACTGAACTTCTATCGGAGATAAAGGAGAAAGATTCTGAAATTTCAAAGCTTAAAGAGCAGATAGAATTGCTCAAAAAACTCAAGTTTGGCGAATTTATGGGATGGAAAGAAGTAAAGATTCTGAAGAAGCTCTCGAAGGATGAAATTGAGCAGAATAAAGACATAGGTGAAGGAGACATTGTTTATATCATTGATCCAAGCGGAGGGGGCAAAAACATTGCCGAAATGCTTTGCGAGAGAAAGATAAAGGCGGTTATAACAAGTGGGGAGATGTCTCATCTTGCCAAGGAAGTCTTTGACTCTTACGGAATCCCAAGGATCAAGGCGGAAGAGTTGGAAATCATTGGAAGTGAGAGTTTCGCTTATGTTAGCCCCAGTTTTGAGGAAATATATCGTAAAAAGCTTGAAGAGCTTAGAAAAATAAGAATAGACAATATAGAAAAGCTTTTCGAGGAGTATAGGCGAACAAGAAGATTATGAATCTCCTTTTCTCATCGATGTTCCTTTATGAATACTCTACAGACATGATCGCCAAGGCTGTTGAAGCTTCTGAATACGACGGAGTGGAGTTCTGGATCGAAACGCCTTATTTTTGGATCGATCGCGCTTTAGAAAAGCTTGAATGCTTCGCTGGCATGGAATTAGCATTTCATGCTCCAGTTCTCGATCTGAATCCAGTTTCTGTGAACAACGATCTCTGCGAATTAACTCTAAAAGAGACTCTTTACACAATCTCCTTAGCCAAAAAGACAAATGCTAAGATGGTTACAATTCATGCGGGAAAAAGAAGTGCTTACAGAGAACCAGTTTGGGCGGATTACAACTCTTTGCACAAATACTTGCGGATCTCTTCGAGATTTGCGAGAATCAAGGAGAAGATCTTATGCTTAGAAAATTCTGAGCAAAGCATAAACAATCTCTGCAAAAAAGCTGAAGAGCTTAGAAAGTTCGCAGAATTCTATGATCTTTCGATCACTTTTGATGTAAAACATGCTATAGCAAATGCGGAAGAATTCTACAGTCTTTTAAGCAGATTTCAAAATGTTCACATAAGCGATTCAGATGAGAAAAGAAGGCACGTTCAAGCGAGCAAGAGCGAGAGAATTGCAAAGATCTTAAGAGATCTATCGGAACTCGGCTATGATGGTTTTATAACTGTTGAACTCGACGATCTCGGCATAGGAAACATGGATTTTGGAAAAAAAGTTGAGATTCTGAAAGAAGAGGCGGAATTCGTTAGGAAAATTTTTAAAAAGTAGTATTGATTTTGCGATTGAAAAACTTGAAGATCAATTTCTCAAATTCGACTACAAAGAAGACCGAAGAAGTCAAAGCAAGAGTTTTTAGCCACTCTTCTAAGCTCATAGGCTCGAGTTTTAGTATGGAGGAGTAATTTGTCACATATATCTGAAGGGCTAACGTCAAGAAGATCCCGAGAATTGCGTATTTGTTCCTCAAACCTACTTCAAAGAAGCTCTTTTCGATATAAGGAGTCAGCAGATACCAAATCCCAACTGCAATAATAGCGTTGACTGCGGAAGACATCTTTCCGGTGTCGAAATACAAGTAATACGCCAAAACTACGCTTAAAATCGAGATATATATGATCCTGAATATAATTCTATTGTGAAGAATTTCTCCTCTCGTCGGCTTCATCTTGAGCAGATCTTTTTCCCGAGCTTCGAAGACGATCATCATCCCAAGCAAACCAGAAGTGACTGTGTTGATCCAAAGAATGTGCAATGGTAGCATTGGCATCGCTATTCCAAGAGCGAAGGCGACGAGAACGATCATTCCCTGTCCACCGTTTGTTGGAAGCATCCATGAGATCATTCTTTGGATCTTTCTAAACACATTTCTGCCCTCTTCGATCGCTTTGACGATCGTTGAAAAGCTGTCATCCATCAATACCATGTCTCCCGCCTCTTTTGCAATGTCACTCCCACTACCCATTGCAATTCCTATCTCAGCTCTTTTCAATGCGGGAGCATCATTAACTCCGTCTCCAGTTACCGCAACAACTTCACCATTCTCCTGTAAAGCCTTAACAATTTCAAGCTTCTGCTCTGGCGTTGTTCTCGCAAAAATCGAATACTTTTTAACCGCTTCTCTAAGATCTAAATTTTCAAGTTCTTTTCCAGTGATCACATCTCCCTCGATCCCCGCATTTCTCGCAATCGTCAAAGCTGTGCTTGGATGGTCTCCTGTAACCATCAAAACTCTAATACCTGCAGACTTACAATTTTCAACACTCTCTCTACTGTCTTCTCGCAATGGATCGATTAAGCACTGATATCCAAGAAATTCGAGGTTTTTGAGATCGAATCCATTGAAATTATCAACCCTTTTGAATGCAAATGCAATTGTCCTCATACCTTTGGCACTGCAAATATCTGGAATTTTCTCCGAGACCATGGTTTCTACAACCTCTGGAGCTCCTTTTACAATAATGTAAATGCCATCCTTAGTTTTCGCTGAAACCGCCATGAACTTTCTCTTAGAATCAAATGGAATTTCGTCGAGGATCTCATAATCTTCAGTCACCCCGCTTCTTATTGCAAGCTCGAGCAAGGCTATTTCAAGTGGATCGCCTTTGCAATTTCCAGATTCACAAATGGCTCTATTGCAAATGTATCCCGCTAAGATTATTTTTCTCAGGTCTTCTCCCAATACTTTCTCACCATTTTTATAAAAACCATCATCCCTAACCTCATACTCCCCCATGGGGGTTACGATCTTCACGACTTGGAGCTTGTTCTTCGTTAAAGTTCCAGTTTTGTCAGTGCATATAACCGTGACTCCGCCAAGCGTTTCAACGGCAGGTAAAGATTTTATTAAAGTATTTCTTTTTGCCATCTCTTTAACTCCAAAGGCGAGAGCAAGAGTTACCGTAGCTGGAAGAATTTCTGGAATTACCGCAACAGCAAAGCTTATTGCAGATAAAAAGGCATAGGAGCTTTCATATCCTCTATAAAGTCCAAGCAAAAATATTAGCAAAGACACAAAGACGATTCCGATCGAGATTTGCCTTGCAAATAAGCCCATTTTTGCAATTAGTGGTGTCTGAACACTCTCTTCCAGCCCTTTACCGATTTTACCCATCTCAGTTCTTTCACCAGTTGAAACAACAACCGCTTTTCCCCAGCCTGAAGTGACAATACTCCCAGCGTATAGCATGCAAGTTCTCTCGGGAACTATTGCATCTTCAGGAACCTTTTTATTATTCTTTTCAACAGGGAAAGATTCTCCGGTTAGCATCGATTCATCTACAAATAACTCTTTGCTTTCCACAATTCTCGCATCCGCAGGAACCTTCATTCCCGCCTCTACGATTATTATATCTCCCGGAACGATATTTTTAGAATCAATCTCGACAACTTTTCCTCCAGAAAAGATTAAAGCCTTTGGGATTAAAAATTTCCTTAGCTCACGCATTATGCTCTCCGCTTTCCACTCTTGGAGAAATCCAAGGATCGCTCCAAGAAATATTATTGCGAATACTATAAAAGCTTCCAAATGTTGATTTAGATAAATTAGAAGAATCATCGAAACCACAAGAACTAAAACAAGCGGATTCCAAAACTGTTTCAGAAAAACGAGCAATTTCTTCTTCTCCTTTACCTTTATCTCGTTTAAACCATAAGTTTTCAGTCTATTTTTTCTTTCCTCCTCACTAATTCCATTCAGATCTGTTTTTAAAGCCTTTAAAACTTCCTCTACTTCCAAAGCCCAGAACTTCATCCAATCCCTCATGTTTTTAGCTCATTTAAGTCTTCTGATCTCGCAATCCCCAAAGTAGTTCTCTTCAAAAATGTCTTCAAGCTTCCCATTGCAAACCAAACATTTTTCACTCTTTTTCAGCTCAAACTCGAAGAAGCTCATCGTAGATGTGTCCAATCTTAAAATTTTTCCTTTTAAAATCTCTCCATAGCCTGTGATCAGCTTTATAGCCTCTAAAGCTTGAAGACATCCAAATAATCCCGCAACAGCGCCAATTATTGCTCTTCCACCAATTTGAGACATCTTTGGAAGATAGCATCTATAACATGGACTTCCGAGGAAAGTCGAAATTTCTCCCTCGAAGGCATAAACCGCAGAATGAACAAATGGCTTTTTCAGCAAAAAGCAAGTATCGTTCAAAATGTATCGAACTCTAAAGCTGTCTGGACAGCCAATAATCACGTCAAATTGTTCGATCAACTTTTTTGCATTGCTTGGAGATATTTCGAAGGGATAGATCTCAACTTCAACTTCAGGATTGAGTTTTTTAACAAAAAGTCCTGCAGATTCTGCTTTGTTCATTCCCAAGTTGCCCGCATGTATTGTCTGCCTTTGCAAGTTCGATTTTTCCACAATGTCCCCATCTACAATTCCCAATCTTCCTATCCCAGCGGATGCTAAATACTGGATCACCGCACTTCCTAAACCACCCGCACCAACCACAAGAGCTGACGCTCTGGCAATCTTCTCTTGCCCCTCAACGCCAAAGATCTCGATCTGTCTCGAATACTTTTCGAGATCAAACATCAAGGTTCCTCGCCTCATTCGAATGCGCAATGATGAAATTCTTTCTACTTTCAACATCTTCACCCATGAGAATCCTGAAAAGCTCATCCGCTTTCTTTGCATCCTCGATCTTAACCTGAACCATTATTCTCCTCTCTGGATCCATCGTTGTCTCCCATAGCTGTTCGGGGTTCATCTCACCAAGACCCTTGTATCTTTGAACTTCCGCACTTCCAAGCTTCTCAAGCACTCTGCTCAGTTCAACTTCGTTGTAAGCGTAGTAAGTCTTGTTCCCCTTCTTTACTCCATAAAGCGGTGGCTGTGCAATGTAAAGCCTTCCAGCCTCTATCAATGGTCTCATGTGGCGATAGAAGAATGCTAAGAGCAGTGTTCGAATGTGTAAACCATCAACATCTGCGTCGCTCATTATTATAACTCTACTGTATCTCATCTTGCTAAGATCAAAGTTTTTATCAATCCCAGCACCAATTGCAGATATTATTGCTTTTATTTCTTCATTTCTTAGAATTTTAACCATTCCCGCCTTCTCTACATTTATAATTTTACCCCTTATTGGCAAAATCGCCTGAAATCTCCTATCTCTTGCCTGCTTTGCAGATCCCCCTGCACTTTCACCTTCTACAATGAAAATCTCTCTCTCCTCAGAATTTTTTGAAGAGCAATCCGCAAGCTTTCCTGGTAGCGTTATTGAAAGCTCTTCTCTCTTCTTCACCAGTTCTTTTGCCCTTCTCGCGGCTTCTCTTGCTCTCTTTATTATCAAAAACCTGTTTATTAAGTTTTCAGCTTCTCTTGGATTATTTTCAAGCCACTTAGTCATCCCAGCATAAACCGCGGATTCTACAGCGGTCTTAACCTCTGTGTTTGTTAACTTACTCTTTGTCTGCCCTTCGAATTGTGGATTTGGGACTTTAACGCTTATAACTGCAGTGAGCCCTTCTCTAATCTCCGCTCCCGCTATTGTTTCGAATTTCTTTATGTTCTTCCTTCCATATTCATTGATCGCTCTTGTAAGCCCAGAGCGGAATCCGATGACATGTGTGCCTCCATCTTGGTTCTTTATGTTGTTTGCAAATGCCAAAATGTTTTCAATCTCCGAATCTGTGAACTGAATCGCAACTTCCACTATAACTCCATTTTTCGAATTCTCGATATAGATTGGATCATGGATGACCTTTCTGTTTCTATTCACTTCTCTGAGAAGCCCCACTATGCCATCCTCAAACTTGTATTCCTCTTGCTTTCCAATTCTCTCATCTATCAGCAAAATTCTTAACCCTTTGCATAGATATGCAATTTCTTTTAGCCTTTGAGAGACAATATCGTAGTTGAACTCAGTGACTTCAAAGATCTCCTCATCTGGTTTGAATCTAACGATTGTGCCAGTTTCACTGCTTTCCCCTACAATTTTAAGCTCAGTCTTA
>JANXDV010000053.1 GCA_025058955.1 Archaeoglobaceae archaeon
CAGATTAAGAGTTTCTGCGACCGCTAAAATAATTTTCTCATTTGAAACTCCAATTATCTGTCTTTCAGGATTTGCAGGATTTACAAGAGGTCCAAGAATGTTGAAAATGGTTCTTATTTTAAGTTTTTTCCTAACTCCTACAACCTTTGCAAATGTCTTGTGATAAAGCGGAGCGAAGAGGAATGCGAAATTCGTCTCCTTGATCATTCTTTTTGCAATCTCTGGAGGTTGTTCAATTCTTATTCCAAGTTTTTCGAGCACATCCGCGGATCCACTTTTTGAACTCACCGCTCTGTTGCCATGCTTCGCTACTTGTGTGAACAAAGAGACCGCTATTGCCACCGCTGTGCTAACATTGATCGTGGAGGAAAGATCGCCTCCTGTTCCGCAAGTGTCGAATACTTTGCCAAGATCAAGCTTTACCCTTTCGAGAATCGCTTTGCTAAATCCAGCGAGAACTTCAGAATCATATCCTTTTAACTCAAGTCCTGTTAGTATTGCAGAGATCTCGACTTCATCCATCTCTGGGAGCTTTGAAGCTATCTCATATGCCTTTTCAATGTCAAGATTGCCAAAAAGAGTCTCGATCATATCCTCGCCTCCACAAAACTTCTAACAAATTGCTCAGTGTTTTCAGCAAGCATGAAAGCGGTGCCGATAAGCACCGCATTAACTACTTTCAAAACTTTTAGATCTTCAATCCTACTTATCCCGCTTCCGCTGATCTTCATTGCTCCTATCTTTGGAGCGAGTTTGAAGGTTCTCTGAAGATCAACGTCTGCGGGATTGAAGATGTCCCTGTTGTTGATCAAAACGATCTTTGCTCCATCTATAAAATCCAGATCTCCTTCGCTAAAAACCTCAACAACAGGCTCAATTCCGTGCTCATGGCATAGATCAATGAATTCGAAGGTTTTGACTTTTAAAATTCTTGCAATCAATAAAAGAGCTTTTGCATCAACTTCTGCGGTTCTCTCTATTTCATCTTTGCTCTCTATAAAATCTTTTCTCAAAACTGGTAGCTCTGTTTCTTTACAGATCTTTCTTAACGTCTCCAAGTCGCCTCTAAAATGCTTTGAAGTTATATAAGAGATTGCGGAGCATCCTGCACTTTCGTAAATTCTCAGGATCTCAAGTGGATCTCTTCCTCTGAGCAGATCACCCTTCGTTGGCGAGTAAACCTTTATCTCTCCAATGACCGCATTCTTTCTTCTATCCTTTAATGCGTCAATAAACCCAAAGACAATCACCTAATCCCCTCATAAGAGCTTATACTTTCATAGTGTATTTAAGCTTAACGCTAAGGAATTTTGGGAAAAGATAAATATCTCATGAGTAATTGAGACTGTGAGCATTTGGAGAATTTTTGGAGTTATAGCCCCGTTGATTGCAATATTTGGAACTTTTACAGCAATTACAATAGACCCAGAATGGAATTTTTCCGAAAATAGTATTAGGGAGCTCGGAGAATGCTGTTCTTACTCTTCATCGATCTTCAACTACGCTCTAATTCTTTCTGGAATTTTTGGCTTTTCATTCTCAACATGGCTTTATTCAAAAGTCTCAAATGCTTTTGGAAGATTTGGGATTAGTTTTCTAATCACAGGCTATATTTTTCTTACCCTAATAGGTATTTTCCCAATCGGAACAAAGCTCCACAGCTCTTTATGCATTGGACTTGCAATTTCAATATTTCTAAGTATGTCCATATTTGCAGTCTATTTAATGCCCTTAAGCAGAGTCTTGGCATTCTCTACCGCTCTTTTTTTAGTTTTTGGCTCAATTGGTAGCTTATATTCGCTTCATGTAAAGATTGTCTTATTTGCAGAACTTTTCGGGCTTATTTCCTTTATTTTGTGGCATTACGCAGTCTTAATGCGGTTTTTAAGCTTAGATCTGGACAAAAATATTTAACTATTGAGAGCTAAGCGAGAAGAGTATGTTTGAGATCGCAATAAAAAATGGGCTTTGCTTAGTAAAAGACCGCTTTTTAAGATTTAACATTGGAATTGAAGGAAATAAGATTACCTATGTTGGAAAAGAAGATATTAGGGGAGAAGAGAATATAAACGCAACAGGCTGTTTTGTTCTTCCGGGATTTTTCAATGCTCATACACATTCAGCAATGACTTTGCTCAGGGGTTATGCTGAAGGACTTCCGCTAAAAGAATGGCTCGAGAAGATTTGGGAAAAAGAGGCGAAGCTTGACGAAAGGGCTGTTTATCTGGGCGCTAAACTTGCCTGCGTTGAAATGCTGAAAAGTGGAATCACATGCTTTGCGGACATGTATATACATATGGATAGCATCGCAAAAGCGGTAGAAGAGACGGGAATAAGAGCGGTTCTTGGCTATGGAATGGCGGATCGAGGAGATGAGAAAAGAGCAAAAGAGGAAATGAGAATAGCTATGGATTTCATTAAAAATTGGAGTGGAAAAAAGAGAATGGAGTTTATTTTAGCCCCTCACGCCATCTATACATGTTCTCCTGAATTTCTCGCTGAAATAGCCAGAATTGCAAAAGAAAAAGGAATAATAAAGCATATACATGCCTCTGAGACATTATGGGAAGTTAGAGAAGCTAAGAAAAGATACGGAATGAGTCCAATTGAGCTTTTGAATTCAATAGGATTTTTAGACAATAAAACTGTCTTAGCCCACGGAGTTTGGCTTAGCGAGAGGGACATGGAAATAATTTCAGAAAAAGGTGCAAGTGTTGCTCATTGCCCTTCAAGCAACCTTAAGTTATCCTCAGGAATTGCAAAGGTTGCTGAAATGCTTGAAAAAGGAATAAACGTCTGCTTAGGCACAGATGGAGCGGCAAGCAATAACCTTTTGAATCTTTTCACCGAAATGCGAATTTCCGCTTTGCTTCAAAACTTGAGAAGAAAGTTTCTCAATCCCGCAGAGTTTCTGAGGATGGCTACAAGCAATGGCTACCTTGCCTATGGGATCAACGGTGGAATGATTGAAAAGGGAAAGCTTGCGGATCTTGTAATAATGGAAGTTAGCCACATTCATCAACCTCTTTACGAGCCAGTCAACTCAATCGTTTTCTCCTCCTTAGGCTCTGAAGTTCGAGATGTCATTGTAGATGGCAGAGTTGTGCTTGAGGATCGAGAGCCCATATATTTTGAGCTTGAAGAATTAATCGAAGAAGTCCGCTTACTACTGTCCTTCGATTATTATTATGAAAAAGTTTAATTACTCCTTGCTACAATAATAACACGATGACAAAATTTCCCATCGCATTGATTAAAAAAGAGGCGAAAGAAGAAAAAGAATTAGTTGAAAAACTCGAACCATACGAGGAAGAGGCAATAGAGAGGATCAGAGAAGCTAAAAAAGAAAAAGAGATATTAGAGACGAAAAAAGGAAAGAGGAAATTAATAGGAGGAAAAATAGAAGAATACAAAGTCGAAGAACTTGGAGATCTGATCGAATTTACTCCCCCAGAAGGTTGGAGGGTTGTTGAAGAATACTGGATCAGGGAACCTTACTGCAAGGTTTTCATAACTTACAATGACGAGGAGCAAGATTATCTCTATGTCGTTGCGGAGCCAAGACTTACACCTTATGAACTCGAAGTCTATGGGCAGATATTTATGATCATTAGAGACGAACTGGAGAAAATAGAAACCGCTGATGGTTTGGGGAGGGAAGAAATAATCAAAGATGTCTACACAAAGGTTTTAAAAGAATTAAAACTACCTCTCGATGAAAAAGGGTATTTTAAGATCCTTTACTATCTCTTCCGAGACCTATTGGGCTATGGAAAGATCTCTGCTTTCATGAACGACAAAATGCTTGAAGACATCTCCTGCAACGGCTACAAGAAACCGATCTACGTCTTCCATCGCTCTTATACAAATCTCAGAACAAACATAGCCTTTGAAGATGAGGACGAGCTTGACTCATTTGTTATAAACTTAGCCCAGAAGTGTGGGAAGCATTTGAGCGTTGCTGAGCCGATGGTTGATGCTACAATGCCAGATGGGAGCAGAATTCAGCTTACCTTAGCAAAAGAAGTTACAGACCATGGCTCTACTTTTACAATAAGAAAATTCCGCGAAGAGCCAGTGACGCCCGTGGATCTTATAGCTTGGAAAACCTTTAGCGCTGAGCAAATGGCTTATCTATGGCTATGCATAGAGAACAAGAAGTCTTTGATCTTCGCTGGAGGAACTGCAAGTGGAAAGACAACTTCTATGAACGCGGTTTCGCTCTTCATTCCAAGGAGAGCTAAGATCGTGACAATAGAAGATACAAGAGAGCTAACGCTTCCGCATGAAAACTGGATCCCTGCGGTGACGAGGGATGCTTTCCATGGAGAAAAGGGGAAGATCGACATGTACGATCTGCTAAGAGCTGCTTTGAGGCAAAGACCTGAGTATATACTCGTTGGAGAAGTTCGTGGAAGAGAAGCTTTAACTCTTTTCCAAGCGATGACAACTGGGCACACAACTTATTCCACATTGCATGCGGACAGCGTAAGCGGAGCAATTCATCGCTTGGAAAATCCGCCGATAGAAGTTCCGAGGGCAATGCTTGAGGCGTTGAACATAATAAGCATACAAGCTCAGACTTATGTTCACGACCGCAGAGTTAGAAGGAACATTGAGATCGCTGAGATCGTTGGCTTGGATGCTCATACGAAGATGCTGAGAACGAGCACTGTTTTCCAATGGGACAGCGTTAAGGATGAGCATATAATGGTTGGGACTTCTAAAGCTCTGGAAGAGATAAGAAGGCATAGAGGCTGGAGCGTGAAAGAGCTGACTGAGGAACTTGAAAGGCGGAAGAAAGTGCTGGAGTTCATGGTTGGGCATAATATTAGGGACTTCAGGAATGTTACAAACGTGATCCATGCATACCAGATCAGCCCTGAGAAGGCGATGAAATTCCTCAACATTCCAGAGCTTTGAAGATCTACACAATTGGGCATTCAAACTTGACCTTTGAAACTTTTTTGAATCTTCTCGCCAAAAATGGCATAGAAGTTATTGTAGACGTTCGCAAGATCCCAAGATCGAAATTCGAGCATTTTAATTCAGATTTTCTGAAAGTTGAGCTTCCAAAAGCTGGCATTGACTATGTTCACGCAGTTAAATTGGGGGGTTTCAGAAAGAAGATCTTTGAAAAGTCTCCAAATAATGCAATAAAGAGCCAAGGTTTCAGAAATTACGCTGACTTCATGCTAACAGAAGAATTTGAAAAAGAAATTGATAAAGTTATAGAAATTGCAAAAAAGCGAATCTTAGCATTGATGTGTGCAGAAAAGTTTTTCTGGAAATGCCACAGGAAATTTTTAGCGGATTATTTGACGCTACGTGGTTTCAAAGTTTTTCACATTATAGGCAATAGAACTCAATTGCATAGGCTTAGCAAGAGTGTAAGGATCTACGGAAACAAGCTGATCTACGATATCGAGATCTGAGCACTAAAAATAGTCAGAGAGTAGCAGAATTTTTATCCTAAATACTAGAGTTCGAATGAAAAATTTTTAGATTAGAGTTACTATGTCCTAAGAGTTAGAACCAACGCAGGCATGGAAAAAATTTATATATGAGTTGATCCGAAAAATTGATGACTGGAGGAGATGTGGATGGAATTACCTCTTGCCCCAGTTGAAAGGCTTTTAAAAAAAGCTGGAGCGGTTAGAGTGAGTGAGGATGCAAAGATCGCTCTGGCAAAAGCGATCGAGAATTACGCTGTAAAAATTGCTAAGAAGTCCACTGAAATAGCTGAAAGCGCTGGAAGAAAAACGGTTAAAGCAGAGGACATAAAATTGGCTGTAAGTAGCATTAAGTAAATTTTTTCTTTTTTTTACAATTTTGATAGTATATTAGAGGATGCGAGACACCGCAATTGGCGACACAGTTTTGATAAGTTCTCATCGTCTCGCAAGCGGGTGGGGAGTATTCCGCTCCCTTCCCCCTCATTCCAGCAATGTGCTCGATCTGATACCTCGACTTCTCCTCATCAAAATCTGGAGAATTTTTGAATACTCTCAAAACCTCCTCTACGCTCATTCCTATATTCAACAAGAAAGATGTCAAAGCAAATCTCGCTGTATGTGGCACATTCATTCCCCTTTGAAGTTCAGTGAGAATCTCAAGCATGCATGGAGGCAAGCATTTGAGATCGACTTCTCCAAGATCCATTTCGAACTTTTTCTCCTTCATGGCAACGCTTCGCAATTCCTTCAAATGTGGCTCCAAAATTTCAGAATAAAAATTGATTTTTTCGAATATTCGAGCACGCAAAAACTCTTCGATTACTCTTATAACCTCTGATTTGCTCGTTTTTACAAATCCGTCTATGAGCTTTCTATTCACCAGCCTCCATTCATCACTCCTAATCCTCGAAGACGCTCTCACATAACTTGAAACATGGGTGTTCCAGCCTTTAAGCTTTATACCAAGATCCAAAGCGATCAGTCTAACTATTTCGTCTGATTCTTCTTCTAAGGCTAATACATAGGAGTTTGCTTCTCTTACTGCAAATCTCATTCTCACCCAATCTTCGAGATTTGAAACAAGCATTTTTGCACTGAGATAGCTCAACAGAGCGATCTTTGCCCCCTTCTTTATTTCTTCCTCTGTTTTCAAACCGTAAGAAAATTTGCAGTTTTCAAAACAACTCATGCAAAGGTTACAATCCTCAAAGTTTCTTATTTTTTTGCAGTTAAAGCACTTTAAATCACAACCTAAACAAAGAAAAGTCTTTAGTGGCTCCTTCTTGGAATGTTTTCCTCTCAAAGCATTCAAAACTTCATACTTTCCCTTTTCAATTGCTTCTGGGAACTTTTTTAGCTCTTCAGCAATTTTAAGATCACCAAAAACTGAAACCGAAAGTTTGAGAAAGGGATAGGCGGAGATGAGATTAAAAAGTGGTAAATATTTCATTAGCTTTCTACGCGTGGAGCGAGAATGAACTCAACACGAACCTTGCCACCAACAAGTTCAAAAGAGAACCTGCCAGGATAATTCGTGCCTAAATAGATCGTGAGCAGATCTCCTGCACTTGCAACCTTACAGAATTCTTTTAAATAATCCAAACTGAACATGCTCCTCGCTTCACCTCCATTGAACTCCGAAAGCTCTCCCGCGGTCATCGTGAAAGTCATTTTTTCAACATCTCCTTTGGCTTCGATCGTGAAGCTATTCTTGTCAGATTTTAGGATTATGTGTTCGCTAATTTTCTCCATAGCGGAAGTTACTTTCTTGAATTCTCCAGCATCAAGAGCGATTTTCGCTGGCAAGTTTAACTCAGGAATTTTTGGCTCTTTCCTTATTGCAGATGGATCAATAAGAGATAAACTGTATTCAAGACTCCCAGATTTTATACGCAAATTGGTCTCATCAATCAAAGAGAGCTCTACAAGATCCTTTGCACTTATGCTTTTGCTGATCTCAAAGATCCTGTTCATGTCCAGCCCAATTGTTTTTTCCGCTTCGAGTCTATAGCTTTCAAGACTTTCCTTTGGAACGTCTACTATAACCATCGCAACATTCGAAGGATCAACAGCACGAGAGTGAATACCTTTTGAAAGGAAATGCATTCTGCATTCACTGACAAGAGCGGTAATAGCTCTTGAAATAGTTTTCAGGATCTCCGCAGACATTATAGCTTCAACCATAGCCAAACTTTTTAGCTCCTTTAATATTTATTTTTTTCTCCTTAGTTTCTCGTTGAAACTGTTTTTCGAAAACCTTATATATCTGCATGCTCATTATTATCATGGAACATGAATGGGATGCTGGATTTTGGAAAAGCATTGTTGATCAAATGCTGACTGGAGTTTACATCACTGACATTAGTGAAAAATTCCTCTATGTTAACGATATATT
>JANXDV010000054.1 GCA_025058955.1 Archaeoglobaceae archaeon
GTGACTATTGGACCTATACCCAAAGCCAAAATAGAGCCTGTCGCTCCAGCAAATAAAGCTCTATAAGCCTGGAATATATCTATAGAGTCCTTGGAAAGCCCAAAAACTGGAACATTACAAAGAATAAAGTAAAGAAGCAAAATTGCAGAAGTCCACATGAACTTCTGCCTGAAATGCACGTGTCCTTTTGGTCTTTCAACGCTCGGAATTCTCTCTAAGTATGGCTTAAGGCTCCTTATCATGGAGTCCATTCTACACTACCCCGCCACCTGCGGATTTTAGTTTCTCCACCGCTTTGGAAGTTGCACTCTCCACTTTAACTTCGATAGCTTTATCCACATTTCCCGCTCCCAAAAGTTTTGAATAACCAAGAACGCCAAGATCGATGAAATACTTTTTTCCTCTCTTTTCAGCAATTCCCAAATTAGCCAAATCGTCTATTATTTTAGATAGATCTCCGACATTTAGCTCCACTTTTGAATATAAGAACCTATAAGTTTTATCGTCAAGCTTACCTTCTTTTTTTAGCATTCTTAGAGTTTCCTTAATATTCTTCTCTTGAGCCACCTCTTTAACGACTGCCTGGGGTCTTGTAAATCCACGATCTCCAAATTCATAAAGACCAAGCTTTTCAAGCTTCAAGAACTTGAGATACTTGTGCTTATGCACTCCCGCATTTCCTCTGCCTCCTCTATGCCCCGCTCCCCTTCTCTTCTTATGACTGCCTCCACCACAAGTTCTTGAACCCCTGAATTTCTTAACCTTAAGTTTGGGCATTTATATCACCTCATTCTGTAAAGCAAGTTCTTTATCTCTTTGTGATATCCAAGATCTCCCTTAGGATAATGCCACTTTATATTTTTTAACCCCTTTCTTGGAGGGTGAAGCCTAAAAACTGGCTTCAGTCTAGGTAAATCGGAAAGCTTAGCCTTACCTTCTATTACCGCTTTCGCAAATTCCTCTATTGTTGCATATCCTGTCCTTTCTTTCACATATTCGTCTGTTAAACGTGAGTTTCCTTCAAGTCTTCCTCGAGTTCTCAAAAGCAACGCAAGAGTTTCATGATCGATCTCACCGAATGCAACGTAATCCTTAACAACCTGAAGCATCCCTCTATAGGAAGGTGTGTCAGGGATTACGACGCAGTTATACCTTCTGTGAAGCCTTAAAAGTCTTAAAGTTTCACTTATTTTTCCATGAACATCTATTGTTCCTCTCAATCTAACAACTGCAAGCATAAATTCACCTCTTTATGAAGCATGTCCTTTTTAGAGCGTCAAATGTTGCTAAAGCAAAGTTTAAAGTTGTTCTTGTTTCTCCAAAAGTCATAGTCCAAACATCTTTTACACCGGCAAGCTCTATAATTCTCTTCGCAGTGTCAGCAGCAACTATTCCAAGTCCTTTTGGTCCGGGAATCAAGGTAACCTTTACACTACCACACTCTCCAGAAACTCTGAAAGGAACCGAATGTGCGGTGCCACAGCCACATTCCCATGAACCACAGCCCCTCATTACGCCGAAAATGTTAATTTTCGCATTTTCTATTGCCTTTTGAATTGCTGGAGCAACTTGTGTAGCCTTTCCAACACCAATGCCAATGTATCCATCTCTATTGCCCACAACTGCGGTTACCCTAAACTTAGTCCTTCTTCCGCTGTCTGTAACCCTTTGAACCATTGAAATCTCAAGTATGTCTTCCTCAAGCTCTGGAAGTAGAACATCTATGATCTCCGGCTCCTTTATCGGTAACCCGCTTGATAATACATCATCCATCGTCTTTATTTTCCCTTCCGCAACCAATTTTCCAAGTCTCGTTTTAGGAATCCACTCGCTCATTTCATCACCATTATCTTCTTTTTAACTTCTTCAACATGAGAAGGTAGATCAGAGGGTTTCAAACCTCTTTTCTCATACTCTCCAAATCTTTCGGGATTCATTTCGTAATACTTCGCAATGTGTTCTCCAAAAATCCTTGAATCTTCGGGAAGGATTTCATCGCTATGTGGAATCTCTACCCCAGCTTCAACCGCACCTTTTAGAACTGCAAACACCCTCGAACCTTTGACTGGAGACCTCAAGCCTATGTCCAGAATTGCCTCTTTTATTCCCGCCTTCAATGCCTCTTTTCCAGCAAGTAGACCAGTTAAATATGCTGCGGGAGTGTTGTTCAGATCTCCTTTCCAACCATAGTCTTTCAGCTTTTCAGAAGTGATTGTCATCAAAACTCTGTCCCCTTCAGGGCTGTAGTTTACAAACTGAGCTATAATCCTCTGATTCGTTATTCTAACTACAAATCTAACCTTCTTAGATAGAAGGAGCTTTAGTCTTTTCCTGTAATTCGTGTATCCTTCTCTTCTCCTTCTATTTGGAACCTTATATCTCGCTCCTTTGGCCATGGGATCACCTTTTTATCTCCTGAATGAAAGCGTTGAGATGAGCTACACTTCTGAATTCTCCTCCTTTAGCCTTCCTGTAAAGCATTCTGTATGTTCTGGTATCAATCTGCCCACTTGTTTTCAATTCTTTTAACCTTCTTCTTATTGCCCTAATTCTGATCACCCAAAGCCTCTTCCTTGGCATTCTCGCAGTTTTCTTTCCTTTTCTACTTCCATGTCCAGATCTTCTCCCCTTCCTCTTTTTCAATCTCATTTGATTGATCCTCGATCTGCAAATGCCTTTTATTGCCTTTCTTTTTATCACACCTTTCTCAATAAGCTCCCTTATGTCCTGCTTTGTTGAAGCGGTCGAAATATCTTCGAGTGCTTCAGGATCAAACCACACCCTGTTTTTTCCGCACTTCAAAACTTCTGAAGCGAGCTTTCTTTGAATTCTAAGATCCATAAGATCACCTTGAAGGATTCAAGATCTTTAATCCCTTCTCATTTGCTCTTTTTTCAATTTCGAGTCTCTTTCTAAGTCCTACACAGCTTGCAATCCTAATTGCTTGTTTTTCTGGGTTCAAATTTTCAAGATCTTTTGGACTATAAACAATAACATCTTCATAGCCACTCGGATGTAGTCCGCGAACCGCTAAGGGAGTCTTAAAGCCAACTTTCACCTTCTTCTTTCCAGACCACTTTCCACCATATTCGATCCTCATTGCATTGTCTAAGCCTCTTGGCTTTCTCCAGCTTTTTCTCCTAAGCTTTAACTTTCGATCCCAGCAATACCTTCTGAATTCAGGCTTTCTAGACTTTAATCTTCTTCTAAGCCTAAGCAGTGCCTTCATTTCGATCACCTACGGCTTTTTCACGATATAAATCCCATCCTGAAACACTCTTCGATCCTTTTCTCTGATCTTCGTTGCTCTCTCCAGATTCGCTGCGGTTTGTCCACATTCTTCGATGTCAACACCTTTTACAGTTATTTCTTGCCCTTTTATCTCCACTTTAGCTCTTCCAACGATCTTCGCCTTTCTTGGAGTGGTTTCTCCAAGGAAGTTCTCTATTATAACTTCATTTCCAGAAACCCTTAGCTTTACAGGGAAGTGAGCATAAAAGACCTTGAGCTTGTATTCAAAACCCTCCTTAACACCTTTGATCAGATTATTGATATGAGCGTTATAAGTTCCAACTATTGCTCTGTATCTTGCCTTTCCAATGGGTGTGTAGATCCTAATCCCATCCTCATTTTTCTCTATGAATACATCTCTGAACTTTAAGAATTTGGTATTCTCACCCAGTGGCCCCTTTGCGGTTATTTTATAGCCAGCAATTGGATCTCCTTCCACTTTCACTTCTACACCCTCGGGGATCTTGATCAACGTGGAATACTCAGTAGACGTAAGCAAGGAGAACACCTCCTAAGCCAAGCTCTATTGCTTCCTTTTGACTCATAATTCCCCTCGTTGTAGAGACTACGAGGATTCCAAAGCCTCTCGCTGGCAAAAATCTTCGCTCATAGAACTCATATTCCGTTACCTTTGAGGAGAATCTTGGTCTTATTGCACCACAATCATTTATATTTCCCGTCAACTCAACCACAAATTTTCCACCGACATTCTCCTTCACGAATTCAAAGCTCTTTATATATCCGTGATTCTTGAGCACTTTTAAAACATTGCCTATGAGCTTCGAAGCTCTTATCTCGCAGACCTTCTTTCCTACCATTTCTGCGTTCTTTATAGCGATCATTGCACCAGAAAGTGTATCTACCGCCATATAGATCACCAATACTTCTTAAATCCGAGCTCCATCGCTGTCTCTCTGAAGCACTGCCTACAGAGGTATATGCCATATTTTCTCACGAGACCTCTTTTTCTACCGCATCTCTTGCACCTATTTGCTCCACGTCCGAATTTCTTTGTTCTCGTCTTGGTCATTCTACCACCACCCCTAAGCTTTCAAGCCATTGAATTGTCTCTTCTTTTGTTATTCTATGCGAGCTTCCAATCTTGCTATTCTTGACTCTTCTATCCGAAACTCTATACCCTCTTCTCTTAAGCGAAACACAAACGTCCATTCCAAATACACCTATATCTGGATCGTATTCAACTCCAGGAAGATCTATGTGTTCAGCAATTCCGAATGAAAAGTTACCCGCATTTATCGATCTCTTACTCAGCTTCATTTCCTTAACTTGTAATGCCCTCTTGAGAAATTCCATCGCTTTTTCCCCTCTCAAAGTGACTTTAAGCCCTATAGTCTCCTTTTTTCTTATTCCAAAATTCTTTATCGTCTTTTTTGCAATTGTCGTTGCTGGCTTCTGAGATACAAGTGCGGATAGCATTTTTTCCGCTCTCTGTAGCCTTTCGCCACTCTCTCCAATGCCAAGGTTGATAACAACTTTATCAAGCATTATTTCTCTCATTGGATTCTCTTTTTGAACTTCCAGCATAATTACACCCCTAAATCGATGATAGGTTTATTACTACCTTTTTTCCCAACCACAAAGACGTAGTCTTGAACAGTTGTTATCTCTCCCATAGAGGTTTCCACTGTCACAAGATTCGCTCCTGATCCCTTAACTACCTTATAACTCTTCACCTTTCCAATTTCTCCCGCATGAGTGCCTCCAACGATCATGATCAGTGCTCCCTCCTCGAATTTAAGGTGATCAAGAATTTGCTTCTCAGGGATTTTTAGCAAAATGCTGTCTTTTGTTTTGAACTCGTTTGTGGCAAGAATGTTGGATCCATCGAAGAGATTAAGTTGAACTTTTCCACCATTAACTATTGTTTTTCCAGTGATCTTGAAGAGCTTTTTATCGTCATCTTCTATCTCTTTAACAATAAATCTGCCTTTCTCATCGAAGAGAACTCTATAACTCTTATCGAGCTTTGGAATCTTTACTACATCAAAAAGCCCTACTGGGAACTTGTAGTCTCTTCTTACAATGCCATCAACGAGCACTTCTCCAGCAGAGATGATCTTGCGAGCTTCTCTTGCTGTGTCCGCAAGCTGTAGTAGATCTCGAAGCACAACTGCAAGGGGAATCGCATTTTTGTTATGTGGTCCGGGAGATGGTTTTATTACCCATTTTCCTGCTTTTCTTGGGATTTTGTAAGTTTTTGGTGCAGAAAGTCTTTTCTGATGCATTTTATCACCTCTCCAAGCTCTTCTTTCTCACATCATCAACCTCGCCAAAGCTGATGATCATGACATTCGAAGGATGAATAGGCACCGCAACTTCGGTGCCGTTAACCTTCGTCGTAGTAACCCCATCGATCGTTATCCTGCAATTCTTCATGTCAACTTCGAGCACTTTTCCTTCATGTCCAGCAAAGTCTCCACGCATAACTCTAACTTTATCTCCTTTGCAAACCCTCGCAGATCTCTTCTTGTATTTCTCTCTAAGCTCCTCTGAAAGCGTTGCATGGAGTAGCTTATGCTTTTCATGAAGCTTTGAGGTTTTGTAAAGCCATCTTCTCTGCTTTCTCGCCTGCATAACCATCACACTATGGTTGTTGCAATTGCTGCGATCTTCGAAAATCTCTCAGCTGCTTCTTTTGCCACAGGACCTCTAATTTCTGTCCCCTTCGGCTCTCCTTTCTCATTAACGAGCACCGCTGCATTGTCTTCGAACTTTATCCTATCTCCATTTGGTCTTCTGAACTCCTTTCTCTGCCTTATTATTACTGCGTAATGCACTTGCTTCCTTATTTCTGGCAATCCCTTCTTAACGCTAACAACAACCATGTCCCCAATGCCTGCAGCGGGATATCTTCTCCTCACACCTTTGTAACCAATGACAGATATGATCTGCACCTCTCTCGCACCGCTGTTATCAGCACAAACAAGCATAGCTCCAGTGGGCAAAGCTCTTGGAATTTTAGCCTTTAAAGCTTTCATTTGACCACCTCTATAATTACAAAACTCTTTGTCTTGCTTATCGGTCTACACTCAGCGATTCTAACAACATCTCCTGGTTTAGCTCTAATGCATTCAGGATTATGAGCGTGAAGTCTTGAACGCTTTCTCATATACCTTTCATACTTTGGAACAAACTTTATTAGCTCTCTCTCAATCACTGCGGTCTTTCCATAGACTTTCAGAACTTTACCACTTAAGATTTGCCCCCTAATTGACAAAGTTCCATGAAATGGGCATCTCTCATCACTGCATACACCTTCTGGCGGTTTAACCTCTATCCCAATATTCCTCATATCACTACCCCCTTCGATTTCTTTATGAGTATCAAACCTCTCATTATCCTTTCCTCTGGCTTAAAGGCGGTCAATTCACCTTCTATACTCAACATCTTTCCTCCATAATTCACTCTAAATCTCCTTCCTTTTTTTGCTACGACTTTTAAACCTTTTTCAGTCATGATCCTAAAGGTCTTTTCAGTCTCATCAACCACTTCGCCTTTAATGCCGATTTCAAACTCATTTGGACTACCAATTACTTCAATTTCCAATCCAATCCAGTCCCTCGCAATTATCTCCGCAATTTTCACTTTCCGCATAGCATCTTTAACCTCGCAATGTCTCTTCTTATCTGCCTTATCCTTCCTGGATTCTTAATCGCTCCTCCACTCTTTACGAGAGTTCTAAGTTTCAGTAGCTCTATCTCCAGCTCCTTCAACTTTTTCTCCATCTCCTCTTTGCTCATCTCCCTTATTTCCCCCATTTTCATTTTCAACACCTCTTATCTCGAATTCATCAGGAAGCTTAACATCAGGCGGAATTATGCGAACGCTAACACCAAGAACTCCCAACTTTTTCACCGCTATATCAAATCCTTTTCTCACTGCGGTATATGCGGGATCTCCTGTGTGGACTATGGTGCCAGCAAGGAACTTCTCTTTTCTTGCTCTCTCGCTAACGAGCTTTCCGCTGATCTCAATTTCACAACCCTTTGCTCCCGCTTCCATAATCCTGTAAAGAAATCTATAACCCGCTCTGCGGAAATACCAACCTCTTTCAAGAGCTCTTGCAAGCAAAGATGCCATTAACTGAGCATTGAATTCAGGCTTTTCAACTTCATCAACGCTAACCTGTGGATTGTCTATTCCAAACTCCTTAAGCTTTTCTGTGATTGTTTTTATCCTTCTACCCCCTTTTCCAATGACTATGCCAGGTCTTTCAACGAAGAGCGTTACCTGGGTTCCGAGTGGTGTTCTTAGAATGTCAACTCCTCCAAAGCCAGCGCTCTTTACTTCATCTCTGATCCACTCCTTAACCATCATCTTCTTTACTTTATCTTGAACGAATTTTCTTTCCACTGCCATTATCTCACCTCTGCTACAAATTCAACAGTCGTTCGCTGTTTTACTTTTGGAACCGCTCTTCCAAAAGCTCTTGGAGTG
>JANXDV010000055.1:0-4210 GCA_025058955.1 Archaeoglobaceae archaeon
GAGAAGCGTTGCAGTTGTCGGCGCTTCAAGAACTCCTGGAAAGCCTGGGAATAATATTGTTTGGAATTTGAAAAGTCATGGATTTCGTGGCAAAGTCTACCCAGTGAATCCGAACACTTGCGAGATCTATGAGATGAAATGCTATCCTTCAGTCAAGGACATTCCAGATGCGGTTGATGTTGCAATAATTGCGGTGCCAGCAAAGATTGTGCCCCAAGTGATGAAAGATTGCGCTGAGAAGGGGATCAAAGGGGTGGTAATTCTTAGCTCCGGGTTCAGTGAAGAGGGAGAAGAAGGTGCAAAAATTGAAAAAGAAGTCATTCGAATTGCTAAAGAGAACAATATCATGATTTTGGGTCCAAACACGACTGGCGGACTCAATACTGAAACAGGTTTCATTACCAGTTTTGCCCCACTTTTAAAAATTAGCAGTGGAAATATAAGTCTAATAGCCCAAACTGGACTGTTTTTAGGTGTTTTGATGGTATCTATATTCTCAAATCACCCGAAAATAGGTTTTAATAAGATTATTGGAATGGGAAACAAAATAGACGTTCAAGATCATGAAGCTTTAGAGTATCTGAATAGGGATGAGAGAACTAAAGTTGTGGGCATATACATGGAAGGCATAAGAAATGGGAGAGCATTCTACAACATTGCAAAAAATGCCAAGAAACCTATAGTCGTGTTCAAAACTGGTAGAACGGAGTATGGACAAAAAGCTGCGATGAGTCATACCGCATCGATCTGTGGAGATGATAACCTATTCGATGCGGTTTGTAGACAGGCAAATCTTATAAGAGTTTACAGCTTTGATGAGCTTCTCGATGTTTCAAAGGCATTCGCTCTTCAACCCTTGCCAAAAGGAGATAGAGTTGGAGTGATCCATTACACAGGTTCAGGATGTGTTCAGTCCGCGGACGCGGTTTCACTCTCTGGGTTAAAATTAGCTCAGTTTAAGAGAGAGACTATTGAAAAAATAAAGTCTGTAACTCCTGAATGGCATGGAGTGAACAATCCAGTGGACATATGGCCGATGATCGAATATTTTGGGACAGAGAGAACATACAACACAGCAATGGAGGCAATTTTGAGCGATGAAAATGTTGACGCAATGGTGGTTGCAATGGACGTTGGACCTTTTTGGGGAGATTATGAGCCAAAATTTGAGGAGCTTAGATCTTTTGGAAAACCAATCTATGTTGTTCTTGAGGGAGAGAGAAATGCGGTATTCGAGCAGAAGACTAAATTCGAAGAGAGAGGTTTTCCTGTTTATTCGAATGCAATTAACGCCATACAAGTCCTGGGGAAGGTAACAAAATATGCGTTGAAGCGATATGCTCATATACGAAGATAAGCCAAAATACGACTTCTGGGGGAAGCTTGTCCTCTCGTTTGCACCCTCTCTGATGTTAACACTAATAATTCTGCTTGAGAGCAATTTACTACCTACTGAAAGCGATGAAGAAGCTATGTTGGCAAAAGAAGTTCTTTTAGTGTCCATAGTCGTGATTATAGTTGTTTATTGGGCTCTTTTACCGAGAAAATTCGAGATCCATGAGGACAAGTTTAAGATCGTCTTGGGCATTTTCTCTTACACAATACCTCTTGAGGAGATCTTGGAGATCAGAAAAGTGGAGACTTGGAAAGCTTTTCTCTATAAAGGACCGAGATTTACAACTTCAGTTAAAAACTTAGTGGAAATTAGAAAAAAGAGGAGTAGCGTGCTAATCTCTCCCCAAAACCCAGATATGTTAATCGAGAATTTTAAAAGAGCTACAAAAAATGCCAAAAAGACCAAATTGCCTTAGAATCCAATTTTTGTTCGACGCTCATTTTATTAATCCCTACGCATACTAAAAGCTGTGAAATGTATTGTATGCGGTAAGGAAGGAAAGTATAAGATCTGCGGAGAGTGTCTGATTGAAAGAAAGAAAGTTGCGAGTATAGAAAGATTCACCTTAGAGCTATGTGGAAAGTGTAATTCCATTAAAATAGGTAGAGATTGGCTTAAAATTGGTCTGGATGAAGCTATAAAAAGATTGATTTGTGAAAAACTGCAAGTTGAACCAGAGTTTGAGCTTCATGAAATTGTAATTTCAGACAAATTTGCAATACTAAAAGGTATTTTAAATGGGGATTTTGTTGAATTCAGTGTTCCATTTAGCTATGGAGTGCATAAAATTTCATGTCCCAAGTGTTCAATGGAAAGTGGAGGGTATTATGAAGCGATCGTTCAGTTGAGAGCGGGAAGGAGACTTTTAAGGAATGAAGAGATTGAAAAAGCAAAAGAAATCGTAAATAAATCTATTTTAGAACAAAATGGGCAAAAAGATTTTATTTCAAAGTTCGAAGTTTTGAAGAATGGTATTGATTTCTATTTGGGAAGTAGAAAGCTTGGAGAGAAAGTCTCGAGAAGAATTGCTGAAGAATTAGGCGGGAAAATTTTTGAGAGTAGAAAATTGCACACGAGAGTTGATGGTAGAGACGCTTATCGGTTTACATTTCTGATAAGATTGCCAGAATACGAAGATTTGGACATCGTTGTTAAAAATGACACGCTTCATGTAGTTAAGAACGCCCGAATGGGCAAAGGTATTGAGCTTGCAACAGGAAAATATGCAAATATTTTAAACGCAAAAGTCGCAGTAAAAAAAGATTCTTTTGGCTGGGGAATTATAACGAACTTGGATGAAAGTTCGGCAGAAGTCATGACTGAAAAGGGAGTTGTTTTAGTTCAAAGACCATTTGGGGCAGAGATTGGCAAAGAAGTATTTATTTTTGAGTATAAAAACAAGATTTACGTTTTTCCAAGGGATCTATGAAAGCGATAAGAGTTCAAAAAGAGAAAGCAGAGGAGATCAGAAAATTTGCAGAAAAAATTGGAGCAAAGGATAGAAAGAGATTTGTTAAGGCTTCTGGTGATTTTGTTGAAATCCCTATTTTAGATGGTTACGAGCATTTTTTTGAAGGCTACGAGATCGTAGAGCAATCTTTTACAATCGAGAATCCAAGAAAGAAAATTCCGGAATTGCTCGAAGATCAAATTCCAAAAGAGCTTCATAAGTATTTACCGATTAGCTACAAGATCGTTGGAGATCTTGCGATTTTAAAGCTTAGCAGTGAAATTGAAGAATACAAGAAAGAAATTGGAAATGCGATCTTGATCTCCAATCCAAGGCTAAAAGCGGTCTGGAGAGATCTTGGTAAAGAGGGAATGGTGAGAAAACCGAAGCTTGAGCTTTTAGCTGGCAAAGGTAGTGAAACGGTGCATGTGGAAAATGGTTGCCTTTTTAAGCTTGATCTAACCAAGGTGATGTTCAGTCTTGGCAATCAACATGAGAGACAGAGAATTGCAAGAGAATGTGAGGGTGAAATTGTGGTGGACATGTTTGCTGGCATCGGATACTTCTCGATCCCAATAGCAAAAAGAGCGGAGAAGGTTTATGCGATCGAGATCAATCCAGAGGCTTACCGCTACCTTCTGGAGAACATCAAGTTGAATCAGCTAAACAATGTTATACCAATTCTTGGAGATTCGATGTTTTTAACCCCTGAAGGAGTTGCGGACAGGATTGTGATGGGACACATCTTCTGTCAAGATTTTCTTGAAACAGCAATAAAGGCTATTAAAAAGGAGGGCGTAATTCATTATCATGAGTCGACACCAATAAAAGTGCTTGAAAGACCAATAAATAGATTGCAGAAAGCATCCAAACAATCTGGAAGAAATTGCAAAATATTGAACTTTCGAAAGGTTAAAAACTACTCTCCTGGAGTTGTGCACGTTGTTGTAGATGCTCTAATCTATTGAACTTCCTTCTGAGCGGTGATCAGTTTATGGTTGAGCACACCTCTCGTTGCAGAGATCCTATCAACGAGCTTCTTGATCTCCTCCATATTCCCCTTAACAACGACTATTTCAAGGCACTGCTCTTCGCTGAGATGAATGTGCATGTTTGAAGAAATTATGCTTGCAAATTGATGCTGAAGTGAAATTATAGCGTCACTGACACCCTTAACATGGTGATCGTAGACAACTACAAGAACCCCAATAACATCTCCCTTCTCGCTTTCAAGCCATTTATAGTCTGCTATATATCCACGAATTGCATCTCTTATCGCTTCACTCCTTGAAGAGTAGCCACGATTTTTTATTATTTTATCGAAGTCATCTAAAAGATTCTTTGGCAGACTGACCCCTATTCTT
>JANXDV010000055.1:4308-7702 GCA_025058955.1 Archaeoglobaceae archaeon
TGTAATACCTTCTTCCATAAAAATTGGTTCACGTTTAATTATAAAAACATATCTCTACTCTAAAATACGAATAATCTCTCCCATCCCCTTGCTTCTGCTTTCTCTGAATATGAACTTCTGTCCTTCAAAAACACACTGTGGATGGTATTTGAATCTGATCCTAACCCTATCTCTGTCTCCAGCTTTTAAGTAACCTTTTCCAATCGCTTTAAAAGTAACAGTTTCTGCTATAGTCTCAGAATGTAGCACAGGCTCATATCCTGGCTTTATAAGAGTTGGATGAGTGAAAACGTAAACTTCAGCTTCAAATTCGCGAACCGCTTTTGGTAAGCTTTTGCTGAGAACCATTCCTCTGCGAATATCCTCGTATCTTATCCCTTTTAGAGCTATTCCTACAACATCTCCACATTTCGTCTTACTGATCCTATAGTGATGCATCTCTATGCTCATAGCCTTCACTTGCCTGAAACTGCCATCATCAAGAGGACCAATGAACACATCTTCTCCCTCTCTAAGCTCTCCAGACTTAACGCTCCCACTAACAACTACACCAACGCCAGTAACCTTGTAAACTTTGTCAATATACATTATGAATTCCTTTTCAGCGGTATATCTCTTTGGAAGCCTGTATAGTAGCTCTTCAAGCAAGTCGTAGCCCTTTAGTGTAACCGAAGAAGTTTCGATTATTGGAACAATGAATTTGTTCTCAGAGATGAATTTTGCTACTTTTTGCACTTCTTTTGGCTCTTTAACAACTATTGGGATCCTTCCAACAGATCTTAGCAGATTAGAAACTTGAGAAATAGTCTCTTTTACCTTATCCGAATTTACCATGTCGATCTTAGTTATTGCTACTATCACAGGCAGTTCCATTGCTAAAAGAATCCCGAGATGTTCTTTCGTAGTCCTCATAACTCCATCATTCGCTGCAATCACAAGAAGCCCATAGTCGATTTTTTGTCCCAAAAGACCGCGAATCGTAGTTCTTAACCATGGCTCATGCCCTACTGTGTCAACAAAGCTTACAAGTTTATCAGACTTCTCTACAATCCTCGCTTTCTCTTCCTTGCTCATCGGATTCTTCAGTCTCAAAATTTTACCTTCTTTAAAACCTAAAACTGCAAAACTAAGCTCAGCACTTAAGCCACGCTCTATTTCATGTTTCAAAACGTCGAGAAAAATTCTTGTAGCTCCATCCCCATCATCTGGTAGCCCAGAGATTAGACATCCAACAAGTGTCGACTTTCCATGATCTACGTGTCCAGCAGTGCCTATGAGTATGTGCTCTTTTGCATTCGACTTCAGAATTTCAACAATCCCAACGTATCCTCCGTTTACGCTGTATTTCTCAATCGTTCCAATTTCTGCTTCGATTTCCACTGCAATTTTTCTGAGAACCTCAATTGTCTCTGCAAATTTCTCATCACTTAAACCCTTTATCTCTCCGGAATCAGAAACTCCGATGACATAGTATGCCTTACCCTTACCCATAATAACCCTGTGGTTCATTTGGCAGGCAAGTTGTCTAAAACGGCTCTCCCTCAAATGGATTGAGCTTAAATACTCTTTGAATTCTATATTCTCTCCCTCGCCTTTCTCTACCAGCATCGAAAGATTTTCCACAAACTCTGTGATGGTTAAAAGATTTAATCTTTATGGCAACCATAAAATTTTATTAGAAAAAAATTATATAATAATGATATTTAATGCGATGAGATATATTTATCTTCAGGGTAACTTTATTTTATGAGAGCTACATGGAAGGGTTCGATCACCTTTGGCTTAGTTTCTATACCTGTCAAAGCATATAACGCTGCAGTTCCAAAAGAGATAAAGTTCACTCTGCTCCATTCAAAGGATGGTGGAAGAATAAGATACAAGAAGTTCTGCGAGAAATGTGGTGAAGAAGTTCATGACGAGGAAATTACGAGAGGTTTTGAAATTTCGAAGAACGAGTTTGTGATTCTTACAGACGAAGATCTGGAAAAAATTCCGTTGAAGAGCGCAAAAAACATAGAGATAAAGCAGTTTTTTGAATCTTCAGAACTTGGAATTATATATTACAGCCATTTTTACTATCTATCTCCCGAGAAGGGTGCGGAAAAAGCTTATTACCTGCTTAAGAGAGCAATGGAGGAAACTAAACTCATGGGAATCGGTAAAATTGGAATGAGAGGTAGAGAGGGACTTGTCACTCTGCGAGAATTCAATGGTGGAATTTTGCTCGGAAATCTACATTACATCGATGAAATTCGCAGTCCAAAAGAGATCCCAGGTTGGGGTATAGAAGCGGATGTGAGCGAAGAAGAGCTTGAACTTGCAAAAAAACTCGTTATTGCGATGAAGAAGCCTTTAAAACTTGAAGAATTTAGAAATGAATACAAAGAAGCTCTGATGAAGCTGATAGATGCAAAAATTGCAGGCAAGGAAGTTATGATCTCTGAAAAAGTCCCGACAGCAAGATCTTTAATTGATGCACTCAAAGCGAGCTTAGAGGCGGTTAAATGAGCTGGTTTGAGGAGAGAATAAGACCAATGCTTGCGGTAAGAGGGAAACCTTTTAGCAGTCCAAACTATTTTTTCGAGATAAAGTGGGATGGAACGAGAGCGATAGCGTTTGTTGATCTTGATAGAGAAAAAATAAGGATTCAGAACAGGAGAATGGTCGAGATTGCTCATCGCTATCCAGAATTCGATCTTTTAGACTTCGTTTCTGAGAATGCCATTTTGGATGGAGAAATTGTAGTTTTTGAGGGAAATAAGCCTTCTTTCAATCTATTGCAAAAAAGGGAGCATGTGGAGAGCAAATTTAAAGCTTCTATTCTATCAAAAAAATATCCTGCAAATTACCTCGTTTTCGACGTTTTATATACTGAATCCCTTGGATGGCTTTTAAAAAATCCTTTGGAGATTAGGAAGAGAATTCTTTCTGAGATTTGCTCTGAATCGAAAAGAATAGCTTTGGTGGACTATATAGAGAGAGAAGGGGAAGAACTTTATGAAAGAGCAACAAGAGCAGGAATAGAAGGAGTTGTTGGAAAAAGAAAGGATAGTCTCTACCTCGTGGGAAAAAGATCTGATCTATGGATAAAAGTCAAGAAAAGAAATACAGGAGATTTTGTAATCGTTGGATGGCTTGAGGGCGAAGGAGAAAGAAGCGGAACATTTGGTTCTCTAATTCTTGCATTGTTATCTGAAAAAGGCTACGTTCATGTAGGTCAAGTTGGAACTGGATTTGACTCTGATTTTTTGGAATGGTTTTCCAAGAAGCTTAAAGAGATCGAGATAAACGAACCTTATTTTAAGATCGAAGCTCGGAGAGCTGTGCACTGGACTAAGGCGGTTTATGTTTGTGAAGTCGAATTTCTTGAGCTTACTCCAGATTTAAAACTTAG
>JANXDV010000056.1 GCA_025058955.1 Archaeoglobaceae archaeon
ATACTGCTCAATCTGCGGGGAAATTTCGAGTGGAGAGATCTGTTCATTCTGCAAGGTTAGAATGAAGTTCTCAAATTTGGTTTTAGAGAAGTAAAGAATTTTAAGGAGGCAAGAGCCTTTAGATATGGATCTCTCAAAGCTCAAGTTCAAGGATGGCTTGATACCCGTGATCGCACAGGATGTGAATACGAAGGAAGTGCTCATGCTTGCCTATGCGAATGAGCTTGCAATTCGAAAAAGCCTCGAGAGTGGTTATGCGCACTATTGGAGTAGAAGTAGGAATGAATTATGGATGAAGGGCGGAAGCAGTGGAAATACGCAGAAGTTGATCGAGATTAGAGTTGATTGCGACTGCGATGCTCTACTTTATTTAGTTGAGCAAAGGGGCAATGCTTGTCATACTGGAAATAGGACTTGTTTTTTCAGGAGGTTGGAGGATGAGAATAGTTCCTGATACGAGCATAATAATAGCTGGCGGAATTTCAAAAATGCTTGAAGAGGAAAAAGTGGAAGAGATCATAATTCCTGAAGCGGTAGTTGCAGAGCTTGAAGCTCAGGCTAATTTTGGACACATCAGTGGATTTAGGGGACTTGCAGAGGTTGAGAAAATTGTCCAAATTGCAAAGAATAGGGGGATAAGGGTAGAATTCGTTGGAAGAAGACCAAACATTGATGAAGTAAAGCTCGCAAAGGGTGGAGAAATAGACAACATGATAAGAGAAATGGCAAAAGCACATAATGCGATCTTGGTAACCTCCGATCGAGTTCAGAGTTTAGTAGCTAAGGCGAAGGGAATTGAGACGATCTACGTAAAGCCGAGGATAATAAAACCAGAGGAAACAAAAATAATGAGTTTCTTCACTCCTGACACCGCAAGCGTTCACCTTCGCGAAGGTGTTCCGCCTTTTGCAAAGAGGGGAAAAATTGGAGCTTTAAAGTTGGTAAAGCTTAGCGATAAGCCAATGAGCTATGAGGAGCTCTCGAGTATTGCGGATGAGATCATAGAAGCTGCAAAGCAGGATGAGGAGAGCAGTATAGAGATAGAGCGTAAAGGGGCAACAGTTGTTCAGCTAAGGGATGTCAGAATTGCGATCGCTGAAAGACCTTTCTCCGATCGACTTGAAATAACCGCGGTGAGACCAATAGCGAAGGTGAGCATAGAGGAATATGGTGTTAGCGAGGAATTGAAGAAGAGGATCATAGAAAGGCAAAGGGGAATTTTGATCGCAGGTCCACCTGGAGCTGGAAAATCTACTTTTGCAGCAAGCGTGGCAAATTATTTGCTTGATCATGGCTACGTTGTCAAAACTATGGAGAGCCCGAGGGATCTGATGGTCAGAGACGAGATCACGCAGTATGCTCCGCTCGAAGGAGACATGGCTTTGACTTCTGATATCCTCCTTCTTGTTCGCCCAGATTACACGATCTACGATGAGCTACGCAGAACTTCCGATTTTCAGGTTTTTGCGGACATGCGTCTTGCTGGTGTTGGAATGATTGGTGTTACGCATGCCACGAGAGCGATAGATGCGGTGCAGAGAATGATCGGTAGAGTTGAGCTTGGCGTGATTCCGCAAGTGGTTGACACGGTGATCTTCATCGAGGCGGGAGTTATTGCGAAGGTTTATGAGCTCGACTTCACAGTTAAGGTTCCAACGGGAATGTTCGAAGCGGACTTAGCAAGACCTGTCATAGAGGTTAAGGATTTTGAGACTAAGAAAGTGGAGTTTGAGATCTACACTTTTGGAGAGCAAGTAGTTGTCATGCCAGTAGAGAGCGATGAAAGATTGAAGAAAGCGGTTGAAGACAAATTTTCAGAGATCCTCGATGATTTTGAAGTCCTAATTTCAGGAAGGAAGGCAATAGTAAAGGTTCCAGAAAGCCACATTCCAAAGATCCTCGGAAAGAAGGGAAAGAGGATTAAGAAGCTTGAAGAGGAGTTAAAGGTTTCCATCGACATTATTCCAAAGGAGACCGAGATCTCTGAGCCGAGAATTGAAGAAACGGATAAGCACTACATAATATATGCAGAAGGGCTTGAAGGAAGAACAGTAGAAGTTTATGCGGATAACGAATACCTTTTTTCCGCTCTTGTTAGTGGTAAGGGACTAATAAAGGTTAGAAAGGACAAAGAAGCGGGAAGAAGCTTGAAAATTGCAAGGGCTAAGAATTCAAAAATTAAGCTAAAGGTGGTCGATTGAGAGCTCTCTTTGCTTTAATATTTCTTTTTGCAAATCTACTTGCAGTTCTTTCCATTCATAGCTATGAATCCGCTGGAATGATCGTTTTTGAAGATCCCGCAGATATTTCGAATTCAATTTTATATTTTGCTCTTATAATTATTTTCACAGCCTTAGTTCTAATACTTGCGAGATCACAACAATTCTTGGCTGGGCTAATTTATGCATTAACTCTGATCTCGATCTTCTACGTGCTCATTCCTTTCCTCGACATATTTGCACTATTCATAGCAATCGCAATTACCGCTGTGCTTATAAAAAGACCACATTGGCTTATAGTGAACATCTCAGCATTTCTTCTTTCAATCGGTATTTCAGCGATGTTTGGAATAAGTCTTGAGCCGATTCCAGTGATTGTTCTGCTTGCAACTCTTTCTGTTTACGATGCGATCTCGGTTTACAAAACAAAGCACATGCTTAGCTTGGCGGATTCTGTTACAAAGATCAACGCTCCAATGGTCTTCATAATCCCGAAGGGAAATGAAAAGATGCTCATGGGTGTTGGAGACGTTGTGATCCCAGCAATTCTTGCGGTCTCAGCTCAAAAGTTCACAGAATCACCTGAGATTGCCATGATAAAATTAACCGCTCTATTCACGATTCTGGGCGGACTTATTGGGCTTTTATCTCTTCTCTTCCTGATTGAAAAGAAAAAAGGAGCTCATGCAGGATTGCCATTCATAAACTCTGGGGCGATAATTGGATTTCTTTTAGCCTTAGCAATTTATTAAGCTTCTTGAAGAATTTTCGCCTCCTCTAATATGCTTTCTCCTCTTTTTCCAAGAATATCTCTCACTTTTTTAGCATTTTCAAAAAGATCTTTGCAGAAAGCAAATCCTTCTTTAAGCAATTGCTCAATTTCGAAATCCTTTAGACTCAAAACTGTGATCGGATAAAGCTTTTTAGACTCAAGCATGAACTCTATTCCCTCGTTCTCTGGATACCTCCAGCCAGTTAGCAATAAACCTCTGCAGTTCGCATATCTTATCGCCTCACTTGAGAACTTCGTGTTTGTGAAAAGCCAAATTGCATCAAAATCTTTTCCCGCCTCTACTATGTCAAGATAACGAGCATAGGAGTATAGAACGTCCTTTAGCCCAGTATAAGTCGGGGTGTTGTGAAATTTGCACTCTATTAGGAATTTCTTTTTCTTCTCCGCAATAACATCGATCTCATGCAGTGCACACTTTCCTTCAATTAGCTGGTTAGTTATCGTTTTGTAGCCAAATTCTTTAAGTAAAGCGGAAACGAATTTTTCAAATCTATAGCCAGCTGGACCTAAGCGAAGCAGGGAAGCTTTTAACCCATAAGTCGCTGAAACCTTCTTAGAGTATTTCCCAACGATCTCAAGAGCAAGCTTAAGAATTTCGTCGGTCTGAATTCCATCGTAAATTCGACTTTCAACTTCTTTCGCAACTATTTCTGCTTTTTCTTCACTTAAACCCGCTCTTATTAGAGTTCGGATCAATTTATCTCTGTTGAACTCCTCAAGTCTTCCATCCCTCTTTTTGACGATCATCCTTAGAAATGCACCTCCTCAAAATTCTCGCCCTCTTTAAGCGTTAGAAGATAAAGCAGATAGCTAAGCTTGTTCAACCAGTCAACTGAAAGCTCTGAAGCAAGTCCATTTCTGTAAAGCGTAAGAGCTCTTCTCTCCGCTCTCCTAACAATGGCTCTTGCTACGCTCAGCAAAGCAGTTGGAGAATCTTTTTCGAGTATTACAAAGCTCTTCATCTTCGGGACTTCGTTTTCCAATTTCTTAATCTGTAGCTCAATCCATTCAAGCTCCGATTCACTCACTTTTCGACCACCCGCAAATTCCTCGCAAATTCTAAAAAGCTTTTTCTGAACTTCTCGAAGAATCTCTCTCACCTCTTCTTTTCTTGAAAAGACCTTTGCAAGCCCTATGAAGGCATTAGCTTCATCTATCGCTCCAATGCACTCCACAACGATTGAATCTTTCGACACTCTTCCGCTCAACGTATTTGTTTCTCCAAAATTCATTTAACCACTTCCTCCAAAACGTTATTCTTTGGTAAAGGTCTTTTCTTAAGACTTTCTAAAATTGGATAAAAACAAAGAATCTTCTTCAGCTTCATTTTTCTTGAATGAAAAATCTTGCTGGCTCGATCCTTTCGCTCTTGCATTTGGGACATCTGTTTGGGCTAATGCTTTCAAACTCAAATCCACATTTTTTGCATTTCGGTGGATCCATTAAAACTTGTTTTCCCTTTCTTTTAAGAACCCTCGAAGCCCTCTTTATTGCTTCATAAACTTCCTTCTCCCTTGAAGGATCAAGCTGTAAGGCTATGCAGATCTCCTTAGCACTCATCGGCTGTTTTTCGAGCATCGAGATAACCTCTTCGAGTCTCATGGATTTTTAACTAAATTCCAAGTATTTTCAGAATGTCTTCTGGTTTCTCAGCGATGAAGTCCGCATTTTCGGCATTGCTGAAATGCGTAGCGCCATAGAATGCAAAGATCGTCTTCATTCCAATTCTTTTGCCAGCGGTAATGTCTCTGCGAATGCTGTCACCAACGATTACCGCATCTTCAGCTTTAACTCTGAGCTTTTCTAAAGCCAATAGTATTGAATCAGGTTCTGGCTTTCTCTTACCGGACATATCCGCAGAAACTATTACGTCGAAGTATTTTTCAAGGTCGGTTTTTCTAAGCCTTGTTATCGCTTTACCATTTTCCGCATCTGTAACAACTGCGAGCTTAATCCCCTTCTCTTTCAACCTTTTTAAAACTTCTTCAATCCCCGGATAAACTCTTATTCTCTCAATTTTTGTTTTCTCATAGCTCTCACAGCAAATCGAGAAAAGTTCTGGGCTAAAGACTCCATGGTCTTGCAAAAAGTCCGCTATGTTCTCATGACTTTCAAAACCATGCTTGCCTCTAAGAAAATAGTCAAGAAGCTCATCCGCAGAACCGCATTTGGCAAGCTTTACGACTTCTTCACATGCCTTAAGCTTTGCTGGAATGAAGTCGATGAGAGTGTCATCGAGATCAAAGATCACCGCCTTTACTTTCATCTCTGCTTTAAAAATCCGTGGAAGTTATAAACTTTTCTCATGGCTATAGCTCATTGAATAACAAAAAAGAAAAGATTTATAACACTTTGTCAGTCTTATTATATGAATTTAGCTACATTATTAACAAAAGCAAAGGATTTCCATGGACATATTTGCCCTTTCTTGGCCATAGGAGTAAGAATTTCCTCGATTGCGATAGAGGAGCTTAGAATTCGCAGAGACGAGATTGCGAGCATTGGTGAAGAAATCCTTGCAATCGTTGAGTGCAATAATTGCTTAACAGATGGAATCCAAGTTACAACTGGTTGCACTTTTGGTAACAACAGTCTTGTATATGCGGATCTTGGCAAAAACGCTTTTACACTCGTTAAAAGAAGTGATTGGAATGGAATCAGGATTTATGTTGATGCAGACAAAATTAGAGAGAAGTATTTTGACAGAGAAGCGTTGGAGCTTTTTGAGAAAGTTATAGTCAAAAGAAAAGGTAGTAAAGAGGATTACCAAAAATTGTCGAAGCTTTGGGAAAAAATTGGATGGAAAATGCTTGAAATCCCGAGAGAAGAGTTTAAGATCGAGAGAGTCAGAGTTGAGCCTATAGAAAGAGCTCCAATTTTTGAGAGTTTGAAATGTAAGAAATGCGGTGAGAATGTAATGGTTACAAGAATAAAGGATGGTCTATGCTTGAAATGTGCTGGAAATTACTATGCAATTGTTGGCAGAGGAATTGTAAGGTTTGAGAACGGAAAAATGGGGGATGTTTTATGAAAAGGTTGCTATTTTTTTCTCTAATATTATTCTGCCTATTTGGCTTTTGCTGTGTTCAGCCGGAGAGTAAAGAAAGCGAAAAGAGTTTAGAAGAGAAGATTATAATCACGGATCTTGCTGGTAGAAGCGTAGAAGTGCCTAAGAATGTTAGCAAGGTTGTAGCAATTGGTCCGGGAGCTTTGAGGCTCGTCGTTTATCTCCAAGCGGTTGACAAAGTGGTTGGTGTTGAAAACGCTGAAAAGGCTTGGGAAGTATACACTCGCCCATATAGACTTGCAAATCCACAACTTAGCGAGTTGCCAACTATAGGGGTTGGAGGTACAGATGATCCACAGTCTAATGTAGAAGAGCTTATGAAGCTGAAACCAGATGTCATCTTTGCAGTTGTCAACGCTCGTTATGCGGATAATCTGCAGGAGAAAACTGGAATTCCTGTTATAGTTATAGACTATGGCACTCTCGGCAACTTCCGCACGACTCAGCTCTTCGAATCTCTCAGGGTGATGGGTAAGGTTCTTGGAAAGGAGAAAAGAGCTGAAGAAGTTATAAATTACATAGAAGACATTGTAAAAGACCTTAACAGCAGAAGCAAAGATGCTGAAAAACCAGCTAAAGTCTATGTCGGAGCCTTAGGCTTTAAAGGACAACATGGCATAACTTCGACAAACTGTAGATTTCCTCCTTTTGAAGTGAACAATATAACGAGTGAGAACATCGCATGTAAGGTGAATACCACTGCGCACATTTTTGTGGACAAGGAGTTCTTGCTAAGGGAACAGCCAGAAATAATCTTTCTCGATCTTGGAAATCTGAGACTCGTAAAAGAGGATTATTCAAAAGACAAGACCTTCTATCAGTCTCTTAAAGCTTTCAAGGATGGAAAAGTCTACGGAATATACTCATTTAACTTCTACAACACAAACGTTGAGCAGGCTTTGGTGAACAGCTATTGGGTTGGCAAAGTGCTATATCCCGAAAAGTTCAAGGATGTTGATGTAAAGGAGAAGGCGAATGAGATCTATCGGTTCTTCGTTGGAAAAGCGATCTACGAGCAGATCTCTTCAAGATTTGGTGAACTCGGGAGCATAGATGTCAGTAGCTGGTGAGTATAAAAAACTCGTTTGGAAAAGAATCTCTTTCGGAATATTTTCAATTTTTATCCTTCTACTACTTTCCGCAATCGCTCTGGGATTGGGTGCTTATCATTTCTCAATAAATGAGCTAATTCAATCGATCATCGATGGAAATCCAGTTCTTTGGAATGTAAGAATTCCAAGAATCGTTTCCGCAATCTTTGTTGGAGCGAGTTTAGCTATAGCTGGAGCGGTGATGCAGTGCATTCTCAAAAATCCACTTGCTTCTCCTTTCACTCTCGGCATCTCACAAGGAGCTGCTTTTGGAGCTGCGATTGCCATAGTTTATTTTGGCGCAGGGCAAATGCACAGAGTTGGCGAAAGTTTAACGATCTTTAATCCATACATTGTCCCTATCTTTGCCTTCTTTGGCTCTTTAATAAGCGCATTCGTGATCTTAGCCCTTGCAAAACTCCGCGATCTGAGCCCAGAGGCGATAATCCTTGCAGGAGTTGC
>JANXDV010000057.1 GCA_025058955.1 Archaeoglobaceae archaeon
ATTTTTCTCTCCTCTTTTACTTCTTTTTCAACCACTAATTCTTCTTTTTTCTCGATCTTCACTTCTCTTTCACAATTTGGACAAAATATTTTGTTTTCTGATTCGAAAAGTGGAAATTTGCATTCAGAACAATACTGAGATAGCATTTTTGCTCCCTTGCGTAAAAGCTGTGCTGCATCGATTATGCTTTCTTCCGAAATTTTTTTATTACTCACAAACTTCTGTTCTCAGAAGAATATTAAAAAGTTGCCATTCTGGGGTGGTGGAGATGGCGAAAAAGGTGCCTGAGAGCGTTTTAAATACCTTAGATAGGTTAATACAGGATGATACTGTCCCAAGGAGTGTTAGAAGGGTTGCAAGTGAGATTAAGGAGAAACTTCTCTCAAGTAAGAAGGTTTCTGTAGAAGCTGCGTCTGCGATCACGATCTTAGAAGACATCTCAGCAGATCCAAATCTTCCAATGCACGTTAGAACAATGATCTGGAATCTTGCAAGCCAGTTAGAGAGGATTTCTGTTGAGTGAAATAAAAAAAGAACTTCTTAGAAAATTAATTCATTTTTCTGGTCTTCTCTACATTCCCGTTTATTTATCCTTTGGCTCTCAATTTGTCATTTTGGCTTTAATGGCTATTATAGCGATTTTATTACCAATAGAAGTTTTAAGGTTGAAGAAAGGGTATTTTCGTCTCGTATCTCGTGAATACGAGGAGAAGAAATTGGGGGCTCACATCTACTTTCTATTCTCAATGCTCTTAGTAACTTTAATCTTCCCGAGAGACTCTTGCTTTGTAGCTCTTACAACTTCGATCGTTGGAGATGGCTTTGCGGGAATCGTTAGAAAGATCACGGGTAAAGAAAATTTGGCAAGCAGTTCAATGTTCTTTTCTTCCGCAATCGGAATAGCTCTTCTGGAATTGTTCCAAATTTCTGCATTGATAGCAATTTTTTGTGGAACCGCAATTGAAAGAATTCGAAAAGTTGGGAGAATTTACATTCAGGATAATTTTTCTGTCCCTCTTGCAACCGCATTTGCGGATCATTCAGTAAAGTATATCATTTCATCATCCTTCAAGTTTTAGTATGGACGAAATGGATGCACTAAGGCTTTCGAGAGAGGTTGCGAGGAATGTCCTTAAAGCTATAAACAGCATTCCACCAAGCAAGAGAGGGGAATTTTACGAAATTGGTAAGAGTGGTGTAACGAAACTTATTGATAAGGTTGCAGAGAATTCCGCTCTTGAAGTGCTTAGAAAGGAGAATCTCAGGATTTTGAGCGAAGAATGCGGAGTTGTTGGCGAGGGAGACATTTTTGTAGCACTCGATCCACTTGATGGAACTTTCAATGCGATTCGTGGAATCCCAATTTACTCTGTAAGCTTATGTTTTTCCAACTCTGAAAAATTTGGTGATGCATTTTTCGCCTATGTTTTCAATCTTTGCAGTGGCGATGAGTATTATGCAGATAGAAAAGCTTACAAGAATGGAAAAGAAATTAGAATAGGAGAGAAGGAAAGATTAGAAGATTTAAATGCTATTGTTTATTACCCTGATCGCCCGTTGCCATTCAAAAGGATCAGAGCTCTTGGCAGTGCTGCACTTGAAACCTGTTTCGTTGCAGAAGGACTTTTTGACTGCTTCGTGGATCTAAGGGGGATGCTGAGAATCTTCGATGTTGCTGGTGGGATCTATATTCTTGAAAAAGCAGGAGGAGTTGCTTTTGATGAAAAAGGTCAGTCCTTGGAGAAAAAGAGGTTTGAAGTTTCAGAAAGGGTAAACGTTATTGCTACAAACAGAAAGCTGTATAAGAAGTTGCAGGAGCTGGTAGTATGAGGTCTGCGGTAGTCTATAAATCGCCAGAAATACTTGCGAGGGTTGAAAAAATATTATTAGAGCTTGGACATGAAGTAGAAAGTTTTAACAAGCCCTCAAAGTCGCTCGAGAGTTTTGATTTCATAGTAAGCATAGGTGGTGATGGAACAATTTTATCGATTCTCCAAGAAGTCCGAAATTGTCCCCCGATCTTTGGAATAAACTCTGGAAAGATTGGGTTCCTAACGCATTCAAATACTACTGACTTCGAGGAGAAGCTGATAAAGGCAATAAAAGAGTTCAAGACTGAGAAGTTCGATAGAATAAAATGCTCCTGCGAAAATGCAGAATGCTTGGCTTTGAATGAAATTGCATTTCTTGGAAGAGAAAGAGCTAAGTTAACGGAAATTTCGATAAAAATAGACTCCATAGAGGTTGACAAGATCAGATGTGATGGAGTTATCGTTGCAACCCAGATTGGTTCTACCGCTTACTCCTTTTCCGCTGGCGGTCCAGTCGTGGAGCCTTATCATGCTTCGATGATCATAGTCCCAGTCGCCCCATTCAGATTTGGTTGGAAGCCCATAGTCATTGGAATTGATCGTGTTGTTGAATTAGAGGCGAAAAGTGGTGGGGTTGCAGTTGTTGATGGAAAAAGAACTTTTGAAGCGGAGAAGGTAAGGATTACAAAGTCGGAATTTCCCGCAGTGTTTTTCAAAAGAGAAGATAGAATTAAACATCTTTTCTATATTATGAAGAAAATAGAATAAGATTTAATACCTCATACAAACTATTTTTAACCCCCGAACGGGGAAGAGGCGGAGAAAGCGGAGCTTCCGATGAAGCCTTTCTGCGAGCTCGGGGGAACAAGCCATGTTGATAGGTCCCCTGAGGAGCGAGCAAAAATGCTTGCAATGATTCTGGGGCAACCCGAACATGGGACAGTCCTCGGGGGGTCAAATGCTAAGAGCGAGCGAATGCTTGCGATGAATGGCGTTGTTATCCCCGAGGCACATTTTCCTTGAATCCCTTGTAAATTTCAACAGCCTTTCTCCATTCCTCTTCATTTAGCAAGGGATCTCTGATTCCATTGCTTAGAAAAGCTTCAGTTCTCTCAACGCAGGTGCCACAGGTTAAACAAGGTCTTTCTTCGCCACGATAACAGCTCCAAGTTAACTCATAAGGAACTCCAAGCTTTAAACCTAAGGAAACAATTTCAGACTTTGTCATTTCCACAAATGGTGCCTTAAGCTCTACTGGGCTCCAGAGATTGCCTAAATAGATTGCTGTATCTAAAGCTTTGATGAACTCTTTTCTGCAGTCGGGATAAACGCTGTAATCGCTTTTGTGTGCAGCGTAATGAACTTCATTTGCTCCAATTTTTACCGCATATCCGACAGCTATGGAGAGCAAGATCATGTTTCTGTTCGGCACAATTGTAGCTTTTTGCCTCTCCTCTGTGTAAAATCCTTCTGGAATTCCATCTTCACCAGTTATTGCTCCTTTTGAGATTAAATCGTGAATCGAGCTTATGTCCACAACCCTATGTTCCAATTTCCCAAACTTCTTTGCCTTTTCAACCAGTTTTTTTGCAAATTCAACCTCTTTGCTGTGTCTCTGCCTATAAATAAAAGTTATTGCAGATACTTCGTAGCCTTTGCTCAGCAAATAGTAAAGCAGAGTCGATGAATCCACGCCACCGCTAAGTATGAGCACCGCCTTCACGAAGAAATTTTGCAATCTTAGAATATATCCTTATCCACGATCTCGTAGTCTTTGACAATCGCAACTCCACTATTCCCAAACCACAGCTTTTCCAATTTTCGCAAATTTATTTTCTTCCTGAATAAAGGAGCGTTTAGCACCAGAGATTCGTATTCTCCACCTTCTCCGGCTAAGTTAACACCATACTTCCTGTTCAACCTTTTCAAAGCTTCAATGCACTCCTCATCTATCCTTCTTCCCAAAAAGCTCTCATCAAGACCCATCGCTGAAACGCTCACCATGATCGCCTCAAATTTATCGGCGATTTCACGCAAAATTTTCTCCTGATCTTCACCCCAAAGAGGGGCGAAAAGTTTTAAACCAAGCTTTTTGCAGGTTCTTTCAACTCTCTTAAACTGATAAAGTGAAGCTATTGCCCCTATGCAGACCGCATCGAGTTTTAACTTCGAAAGTTCATTTTCAAGCTCGAAAACTTCTTTTTCTTCCTCTCCAGAGACCTCTATTTTCTTCAAAGGTAGCTCAAGGCATTTTGCAACAGCATCAAGCATGTGAAGGTTTACGGTGTGGAACATATAGGATTCGGGGTTCTTTGGATAAGCTCCTACAAGGATCAAATCCTTTTTATCAATTCTTTGGCTTTCTAAAAGCCTATGCAGAGCCAAAATCGAATCCTTGCCTCCAGAAGTAAGAACTGCAACTCTCATTCTAAATCCAAAAGCCTAAACTTCTTTCCAGCATTGATTTTGATCGCCTTCTCGTAAACGATTTTTGCAACCGCAATGTCTTGAATTGCCAAGCCTGTTGAATCGAAAATCGTGATCTCGTTTCCTTCTCTGCCCTTCTTTTTTCCAGCTATAATTTCGCCGAGAGAAGCGTAAATATCTTTTTCCGAAATCAAACCCTTTGAAACCGCTACATTCACTTCTCCACCATGCAAAGCCTGATGAATGTCATCAACAACGATCTTAGCTCTAAGCAGAGTCTTTATCTCCAGCTCTTGTTTTCCAGGAGCGTCAGCACCAATTGCATTTATATGAGTTCCTTCTTTGATCCACTCATCCCTTACAACTGGCTCGGTTGAAGGAGTTGTAGTTACAAGAACATCGCAATCGCACACATCTTCTGCTTTTCTAAGCTCACATTTAATCCCTTGTGTTTCACAGAACTTCTTAAAATCCTCTTCAGCTTTTTTGTTTATATCGTAAGCTTTTACAAGCTCAACCTTGCAAAGCTCTTTGATTGCGAGCAATTGAAATCGAGCTTGCTTTCCACAGCCAACGAATCCAAAAACTCTGCTATCTTTTCTAGCGAGATATCTGATCGCAACACCTCCTGCAGCGCCAGTTCGCAATGAAGTCAGAAAGGTCGCATCCATCACCGCAAGCGGAAAACCATTTGAAGGATTGTTTAAAATTAAGATCGCCATAACACAAGGCAATCCTTTTTCAGGATTTTTTGGATGTGAGTTCACCCATTTCAAACCCGCATAACCCATAATAAAGGCAGGCATTGCCCTTAGATCGCCCTGCTCAAAATAAAGGTATACTTTTGGTGGCATAATGGCTTTCGATAAGGCATAGTCCTTGAAAGCTTCTTCAACTGCATTTATGGCTTCTTTCATCGTTATAAGGCTTTTCACTTCATCAGCTGAAAGGATTAATGTCTCCATATTTTAATAGAAAAGAGAGAGATATTTAAATTTTCAGAATCACTCTTTACTATGCAGTTGAAAGAGATCGACTTCAAAGCGTTAAAAGAGAATTGGATGCACATACATCTCGAGGATGGAACTATAATAAGATTCAAGTCCGTTTTAACGAGAGTTTTTGACACTGGACAAAGAGACCCAGTTGGAGAGCCGATTTATAGAATTGACAGTCAAAACGTAGTTGTTGCAAGGGCTCCCGAAGAGCTAAAGGGTATTCCTTCAGAATTTGTTCCCCCAATTCATGAAATTGCAAAAATAAGGAAACCGAGTGTTGTTAAGATAAGGGCAATTGTTGGCGAAGATTGGAATGAATACGAGCTTGAAGATGGAAGCAGAATAAAGACGAAGACGATCGTCACTAAGGTTCTCAGACTTGATGGATTTTTTGATGCTTATGGAAATCCAATATACATAATTCAGTCTCAGATGGTTGTCTCAAGCTAATATTTTCTCCCAATAACAATATAACCCGTATGCCAGACGCCAGTAGAGGTTCTTGTGCCAACTCTTTTGATGTCCAAGTCGATGCGTAGAATTTCAAATGCTTCAAGCTCTCGAAACTCGTTCTTGCTCATAACTTCATACACTTCTCTTGCTGGCTCGATGTAGGGATTGTATACCGCAAGAGCTCCACCGACTTTCAAAATCTGCTTAGCCTTTGGAATGAAGGCAATATCATCCTTCATATCCAAAACCACAAGGTCAAATTCCTTTTTGAAACCATCAGCTACTTCAACTGCGTCGCCAATGATCTGGTGAACATTTTTTAACCCAGCAAGCTTAAAATTCCTTCTTGCAATCTTTGCAAATTCTTTCCTTATTTCAACTGTGACAACTTCTCCGAATTTGTTAAAATAAGCAAGGTAAGCTGCAAGCATTCCACTGCCAGTTCCAGCATCGAAGATGAGCGAATCTGGAGATAAGCCAGTGTAAGCGATGATCGCTCCAATGTCCTTTGGCATTACTGGAGTAGCACCTCTTCTGAAATGCTTAAAAAATCCTGAAAGATTGAAGGGCACTATTTTGTATTCAACACCGATGTGCGTCTTTATAGTGTCTCCAAAAGATTTTCCTTTTAATTCACTTAGCTCTATGACTCCATGGTGAGTGTGTAGCTTCCCTTCAAATTTCTCAACGAGAAAACTATGTTTCCCCCTTGAAAGAACAACTGGAGGTCTCATCCTTGTAGTTTAAGCAGAGCTTCAGCTATGTCACCTTTTGCTTCAATCAAAGCCTTTCTCGCTGTTTCCTCGTCAACATTCGCTTGTTCCATCACAAGTTTCACGTCTTCTTCACTGATCTGCGGAGCAATTTTAACAACTTCGTATTCTCCAACAACTTGGAAAGTCTCCATTCCCTTTGCGGAGATCTTGGTTACATTTGGGTTTCTGAAGATCAACTCTTCTGTGCTCGTTTTTATTATCACTTCCTTCGCATCAAGCTCCTCCATTTCGATGCCCATCTGCTTCATCATCTTCTTCATCTGCTTTGCATTTATCGGAAGCATGGATTAAAGCTGAGCGAAGAAGTTAAAATATTTTGCCTGAATGATCTGGTTATTTTTAATGTTCTCGAGCTTTCATGGAATTCTTAATCTTTACCTTCGAGAATCTTCAATGACTTTTTCTAATCTTTCGATGAGGTCTTCCCCAAGAGTTTCACTAAATATTTTCAACCATTTTAATATATATTTTTTATCAATATTTTCGTTCTTCAATAGAATCGATTTTACATCTTCAAGATCTCTCGGTCGCCCCGCAATGACCTTCTGGATTATTAAATCCTCAATGGAAGCATACTTCACCAATCCTATATTTATTGACTTTTTTG
>JANXDV010000058.1 GCA_025058955.1 Archaeoglobaceae archaeon
GGGGTTATATTCGTTATTCCAGTTATTTCGATGTCTTCAAACTTTGCGGGAATTCCGATCGTGTTTGCGAGAATCACGAGCTTTATACCCGCATCTATTCCTTCAACATCTGCCCTTGGATTTGCTTCCGCAATTCCCATTTCCTGTGCCTCGCTAAGGATCTGGCTATATGGTAGCCTTTCCTCTTCCATTCTCGTCAAAATGTAATTGCATGTTCCATTCAGAATTCCTCGAACTCCTAAAATATCACAAGGAGCTAAATAGCTGTTCAAAAGTCTTATTATTGGCATTACACCACCAACTGTGGCTTCATACATGAGCTTTGCCCCATTTCTTTCAGCAAGCTTCATCAAGCCTTTGAAGTCAACCGCAATGCTCTTATTGCTCGTTATAACACTTGCCCCTCTATTTAATGCGGTTTTCATGTATGCAATCCCACTCTCATCGAGTTTTGTCGTAGTAACTTCGATCATCACATCGTAATCCTCGTTTTCTGCAATCTCCATAGCGCTTTTGTCATTTGGAAGTCTTCCAGTTCTTTTTCTGATCTCAATGATCTCTTCTAAGCTGAAATCTCCATAAATTGAACCAGTTAGATCCGCTATTGCGACAACTTTGAAATCTCCGATTTTATTTTCAATTTCCCTTCTTTTTTTCACCAATAGCTCCGCAACTCCTTGTCCAACAGTTCCAAATCCAATGATTGCAATCTTGATCATATCTCATCGTTTATAGGCTCTATCACCATGATCTTCTTCTCCTTGCAGATCTCTCTAACCCTCTCCAATGCCTTTTCCAACGCTTCCTCACTTTTTGCAGAGATCGTGATCATTGCAGTTGAAGGCTCGTTTAATTCAGGCATTGTCACGTTTAGCTCAACGCACTCCGCATCGCTGTTATCAACTCTTTTGATCGTATCGCTCAGATCTGTGTGGATGACATGTCCGATCAAAAGGAGAGATACAACTGCAGTCCTGAGCTTTCCAAAGCTTCTTACCAAAAATTCTCTCTGAAGCTCCTCGATGATCTTCTCCGCCTTTTTTGAATCCACTCTGAAGGAGATCTCAACTGGGATCCTGTTCAAAGGCGTTTTCTTGCCCCTTTGATGGAAGATTCCAACGATATTTCCACCATTCCTTGCAATTGGCTCAAGAACTCTAAGAAGTTGTCCAGGCTTATCTTCGAGCTCTACAATGAGCGTGAAGAGCTCACTCATAGATCGGAGTTCCTTCAGTCCTTGTTACTTTCTCGAATTCTTCCATGATCCGCTTTGTGATCTTTCCAGGCTTTCCATCTCCTATGATCCTTCCATCAATGTCAACGATTGGCGCAACTTCTGCAGCGGTGCCAGTAACGAATACTTCATCAGCGGTGTAAAGATCGTAAAGACCAAGATTTGCTTCACAGAATGGAATTCCAAGGCGATTAATGATCTCTATCACAACTTCTCTCGTAATTCCACGTAAGTTGTTGATCGTTGGCGGGGTTGTGATCTTTCCTCTTTTTACGACAAAGATGTTATCTCCACTTCCTTCAGCCACATAACCATTTCTGTCCAAGAAGATCGCTTCATCACCACCCTTAACATTTGCCTCGATCTTCGCAAGAACGTTGTTCAAATAGTTCAGCGATTTTATGTTCGGTGGTAGAGCATCGAATGAATTTCTTCTAACCGCCACAGTCACCGCTTTTAGCCCTTTGGAATAAAGATCCCCGTAAAGTTTCCCCCAAGGTTTTGTTATTACAATTATCGTTGGTTTCTTACACTTCCTCGGATCCAAGCCAAGATCGCCAACACCACGGGAGACGATCGGTCTTATATAGGCATCTCTCAGCTTATTCCTTCTCAAAGTCTCAAGAATGATCTTCTCGAACTCTTCTTTGCTCAACGGAATTTCAAGATTTATTGCTTTTGCGGAATCGTAAAGCCTATCGATGTGCTCTCTTAGCCTAAAGACTTTACCATCGTAAGCTCTTATTCCCTCGAAAACTCCATCACCATAGAGAAAGCCGTGGTCGAAGACGCTGATCTTCGCTTCACTCTCCGGCACGAATTTACCGTCTAAGTATATGAGTAGCTCCATCAGCTCTCCGTTGACCCAAGCTTAAAAATTATTTCCATGGCTTATCGATTCAGATAATTTTATAAAAATAATTTTATCTTTATCCACACTTATCTTTGATCCACAGGCACGTATTTCTTTTCAATCTCTCCAGTGTATTTTGCCCTCGGTCTTATGAGCTTGTTATTCTCATATTGCTCTATTATATGGGCAAGCCAACCGCTGATTCGTCCCATTGCGAAGATGTTCACGAATAGGTCATCAGGAATTCCGAGATTTGCATATACGCTTGCAGAGTAAAAGTCCACGTTTGGAAGCAACTTCTTATATTTATAAGCATTCTCAGCAATAGCTTCGCTGATCTCGAACCATATCGAATTTCCGCTCTTCGAAAGCTCCATTGCAAGCTCTCTTAAGAGCACAGCTCTTGGATCGATCACATGCTTGTAGATCCTGTGCCCAAATCCCATCAACTTTTCTCCTTTTTCAAGCTTCTTTTTCACGTATTCTTCAGCTCTTCTTGGTGTTGCAACTTCTCTGAGCATTTTCATCACTTCTTGTGCTGCACCACCATGCAAAGGACCCATTAGAGTTCCCGTTGCTGCAACGACGCAAGCATACATGTCCGCAAGTGTAGAAGCAGCAACTCTCGCTGCGAAAGTAGAAGCATTTAGCTCGTGCTCTGCGTGGAGAATGAGATCAACATCTAAAGCTCTCTCTGCAATCTTCGAAGGCTCAAGCCCCGTCATCATGTAGAGAAAGTTCCCCGCATGGCTCAACTCAAGCGTTGGTGGGATCAAGTTTTTTCCAAGCCTTATTCGATGGTAGTAAGCTACAATTGTCGGAAACTTTGCGATCAAATTTTTTGCCTTCTCCAAGTTCTCTTCTCTCGTCTTTAGATCCTTTGCTCTGTCGAGAGAGCCAAGATAGCTTGTAGAAGTTCTTAAGACAACCATTGGATGAGTGTATTGTGGGAGATGAGTCAGCAAACCAATGATCTGTGGTGGTAACTCCCTCCTTTCAGCCAACTCGATTTTAAAGTCCTGAAGCTCATACTTCTTTGGCAGTTCTCCGTAGAGCAGTAGATAAGCAACCTCCTCGTACGTAGCATTTTTCGCCAGATCTCTAATATCGTAGCCTCGATATTCAAGTATCGCTCTATCCTCTATCAGCTCAATCCTCGAGATCTTGCTCTCGCAAGCGATCACATCTTTCAAACCATCCAACACCTCTATCATTTCCACACCTCCTACCTAAACTTACCATAAACCTCCAATATCATTCCCGAAACCAATATTGGTGCCTCCGCTCTTGCTACTTCGATTGCATTGTCAAGTTTCCAGTCCTTCTCAGCGTAAATGGTTAAAAGCGGATCTCCCGCTTTCACCACCTCTCCCCTCTTCTTGTGAATATAAACCCCCGCTCCTTTATCCTTTGGCGCTCCAGCGGATCTTGCGATTCTGACGATTGCCTTATTGTTCACCGCCACAACCGCTCCTTCGAATTTTGAAGTGATCGTGAAAGTCTTGTCACCAATCGCAATATCATCCGCTCTGATCTTCTCATCTCCTCCTTGAGCGGAAACAATTTCCTTGAACTTCTCCAAAGTCTTACCACTTTCAAAGATCTTCTTCGCATAGCTATAGCCATCGCTTGCAACTCCTGTCATTTCAAAGAGAATTCCAGCAATTCCAAGTGATTTTTCAAGCAAGCTTGCGGATCCTCTTCGATCCTCCATAGCCTTCAAAGCTTCCTTAGCCTCCAAAGCTGGTCCAACCGCTCTGCCTATTGGCTGTCCTCCATAAGTTAGAGCACAGACAACATTGAGTCCAAGCCTTTTTCCAAGCTCGATAAAATCGTTAGCCAAAGCTCTTGCTTTCTCTCCACTTTCTATTTTCGCACCTTCGCCATAGGGGATGTCGATCACCACATTTTTTGCCCCAATTGCTCCTTTTTTAGCCATTACACTTGCAAGAAGCTGGGGGCGAGGATCTATGGAAAGCGGATGCTCAACTCTAATGATCCGATCATCCGCGGGAGCAATATTGGTTGCACCACCCCAAGCAATTACCCCTCCAACCTTCTCCGTGATCTCTCTAATCTCCTCAATGCTCAAGTTCACATCTGCAAGCACTTCCATCGTGTCCGCTGTTCCGCTTGCAGAAGTTATCGCTCTGCTTGCAGTCTTTGGAATCAGCAAGCCAGCGGAAGCTACGAGTGGGACTGCAATTAAATGAAACTCGTTGCTCGGCAATCCACCAATGCTTTGAATGTTTACAACAATACCTCTTTCAAATGAGATCTTTTCGCCATTTTCAACCATTGCCTCGATCATCCACTGGATCTCCTCATCACTCATTCCCACGATCTCGTTTGCAAGTGTAAATGCGGAGATCTCGAGATCGTTAAGAACATTTTTCGAAATATCCTCGATCACGCTCTTGATCTCTAAAGCTGAATATTTTCCTCCATCGAGCTTTTTTCTGATGAAATCTACTGATTTTGGTCTTGAAACAGGATAAACTTCAGCCAAACAACTCTCATCAAGTCTACAAGCTTCAGCGGTGAATGAGCAAACACCTATTTCCCCTTCTTCAACCATCTCGGTAAAATCCGCCTCAGCAACAAAAGACTCTTTTCCAACAACTACTTTCACTCTATCTCCCGGGAGAAGTCCGAGATCTTCAGCGTCATTTTGATTTAGCACAACACTGAGCTTTTCGCTTCTCAGTGGCACCACTTTTACTTTAAACTTCATTAAGATTTCAAAGATGCTGAAGAGATATTAATTTTTCCAAAGTTACGTGATGAGTTTCCAATTTGTTTTGCGATTTTCTAAATTTTTTGCAACAGTGGATAAGATTTTAATGATCCCCCCAAACTATTTTTATGCGAATAGGTGTCCAACTGCCAAATGGTCTAAAGAAGAGAGCAATCGAGATCTGCGAAGAACTCGGCTCGGATGTGATTTTGAGCGGAGAAAGTTGTTTTGGTGCTTGCGATCTCGATCTAAGCCTTTTGACAGATGTAGATTTTTTATATCATTATGCTCATACGAGAATCCTAAAATTCGGCAGAGTTATTTACGTTCCCTATTTTGTTGACTATGACTTGGAAAAGGTTGCGGATAGCATTAAAAAAATATCGGAGAGAGATCTTGCTCTAATCTCTACCGCACAATATTGCCATAAACTTCCAGAACTAAAAGAGCTACTTCAAAATCTTGGATTCAAAGTGGAGCTTAAAAAAGGAAGTGAGAGGGTGGAATACGCTGGACAAGTTCTCGGCTGTAATTACTCTGTTCTTAGAGATTCCAATGCAAAGGCGATTGTATTCATTGGAGATGGACTTTTTCATGCCATAGGCGCATCTTTTTACACTGGAAAAAAGGTTTATGCGGTAAATCCAATTAACTTTGAATTGATTGAAGTAGATTCAAGCGATTTTCTTAGAACGAGATATTTGCAAATCTCGAAATGTGTTGGGCTGAGTAAAGTTGGAATAATCGTTTCAACAAAACCTGGGCAGAAAAGGCTTAATTTGGCTGAAGAACTTAAAAAGATGGCAATAAAGAGCGGATTGAAGGCTATTATTATTTATATCAACGAAATAACTCCTGAGAAGCTTGAAAATTTACCCTTTGACTTTTACGTAAACACCGCATGCCCAAGAATAAGCTATGACGACTTTAAAAGATTTAAGAAGCCGATTATAACGCCTACGGAATTTGAATATCTGCTAAAACTCAGAGAGGATATAGGAATTGATGAGATTGAGTAAAGATATTGTTATCTATCCAAGGGACTTGATCTCATTATGAAGGTCATCGAACTCATCGATGTTTTCAAGATCTACAAAACCGAATTCTACGAAGTTCATGCATTGAATGGAATCACCATGAACGTTGAAAAAGGGGAGTTCATAGCAATAATGGGTCCCTCGGGAAGTGGAAAGAGCACACTTCTGCACTTAATCGGATGTCTTGATAAGCCAACAAAAGGAGAAGTAATCATAAATGGAACTGAAACTTCGAAGCTTAGCGATGGAGAGCTTACAAAGCTTCGAAGAGATAGCATAGGTTTCATATTTCAGCAATACAATCTCGTTCCAACTCTCACAGCATTGGAAAACGTTGAGCTTCCGATGATCTTCAAAGGCATTCCAAAGGAGGAGCGAAAGGAAAAAGCGATGGATTTGCTGAGACAAGTAGGCATCGAAGATCTTGCGGATAGAAAGCCAAAGGAGATAAGCGGAGGACAACAGCAAAGAGTCGCAATTGCGAGAGCTTTGGCAAATTCTCCAGCGATTCTTCTCTGCGACGAGCCTACGGGAAACTTGGACAGCAAAACTGGGAGACAAGTGATAGAGATCATCAGGAAGATGAATGAAGAACGTGGTGTAACCGTGATCCTCGTGACTCACGATTTTTCCTTAGCGGATTACGCGGATCGAATCGTGAAGATCAGAGATGGGAAAATAGAGGGGGCGAGAGATTAGTTAAGCTTACTTTTACACAATTTTTGGTGAAAAAGATTAAAAATCTCTTGTTTAACTGCTTTTGTGGACATCGTATACATTTACGACGCGGTTTTTCCATGGATAAAGGGAGGAGTTGAGAGAAGAGTTTATGAAGTTGGTAAAAGGCTTGTTAAAGAGGGTTTTCGAGTTAGATGTTATTGAACCAATACAGTTTTTGAACTTTTAATGAAATTTTCCTTCTTTACCACTATAGCTAAATAAAGCCCAATTAAGCTACTCTTTTGAGCTTTTATAAATCGCAAAAAGTTTGATAATTATCGCCCCACCACTTTACAACCCTAGCCCAGATGATGAATAGCTCCTAAATTCTTCCTCATGATCGCATGGTGCACCGCCTCTCTTGGTCCAGCATAAAGCATTTCGTAACGAATGGCTGAGAGAACTGCGGTTCTCTTAGGGTAATAGTTGTTGAATAGAGCCTCAT